>NZ_WWIC01000275.1:0-17001 GCF_009872555.1 Streptomyces sp. SID5643 | reverse complement strand
CTGCCGGTGACGTACGTGTGGACGCACGACTCCATCGGCCTGGGTGAGGACGGCCCGACCCACCAGCCCGTCGAGCACCTGGCGTCGCTGCGCGCGATCCCGGGTCTGAACGTGGTGCGCCCGGCCGACGCCAACGAGACCGCCATCGCCTGGCGCGAGATCCTCAAGCGCTGGACGAAGGAGTTCGGCAAGGGCCAGCCGCACGGCCTGGCGCTCACCCGTCAGGGTGTGCCGACCTACGAGCCCAACGAGGATGCCGCCAGGGGCGGTTACGTCCTGTTCGAGGCCGAGGGCGGCGACGCCGAGGTGATCCTGATCGCCACCGGCTCGGAGGTGCACGTCGCCGTCGAGGCGCGCGAGCAGCTCCAGGGCGCCGGCGTGCCCACGCGTGTGGTGTCCATGCCGTCGGTGGAGTGGTTCGAGCAGCAGGACCAGGGGTACCGGGACAGCGTCCTGCCGCCGTCCGTCCGGGCCCGTGTCGCGGTGGAGGCCGGTATCGGTCTCACGTGGCACAAGTACGTGGGGGACGCCGGCCGCATCGTTTCCCTGGAGCACTTCGGTGCTTCGGCCGACGGCAAGGTCCTCTTCCGCGAGTTCGGCTTCACTCCCGAGAACGTGGCCGCCGCCGCGCGGGAATCGATCGCCGCAGCTCAGCGCTGACGCTCATATACGACACGTAGGAGATGGAATTTCCATGACAGACGCACTGAAGCGCCTCTCCGAGGAAGGCGTGGCGATCTGGCTGGACGACCTGTCGCGCAAGCGGATCACGTCCGGCAACCTCGCCGAGCTGATCGACCAGCAGCACGTCGTGGGCGTCACCACCAACCCGTCGATCTTCCAGAAGGCGATCTCGCAGGGCGACGGCTACGACACGCAGCTGACCGACCTCGCCGCCCGCGAGGTCACCGTCGAAGAGGCCATCCGCATGATCACGACGGCGGACGTCCGTGACGCCGCCGACATCCTGCGCCCGGTCTTCGACGCCACCGGCGGCCAGGACGGCCGGGTCTCGATCGAGGTCGACCCGCGCCTGGCGCACAACACGCGGGCCACGGTCGCCGAGGCCAAGCAGCTCGCCTGGCTGGTGGACCGGCCCAACACGCTCATCAAGATCCCGGCGACCGAGGCGGGCATCCCGGCCATCGCCGAGACCATCGGCCTGGGCATCAGCGTCAACGTCACGCTGATCTTCTCCCTGGAGCGCTACCGCCTGGTCATGGACGCGTTCCTGGAGGGCCTGGAGAAGGCCAAGGAGCGCGGCCTGGACCTGTCGCAGATCCACTCCGTGGCCTCGTTCTTCGTGTCCCGCGTGGACACCGAGATCGACAAGCGGATCGACGCGCTGGGCACCGACGAGGCCAAGGCCGCGCGCGGCAAGGCCGGCGTCGCCAACGCCCGTCTGGCCTACCAGGCGTACGAGGAGGTCTTCTCCTCGGACCGCTGGAGCGCCCTGGAGAAGGCGGGCGCCAACAAGCAGCGTCCGCTGTGGGCGTCCACCGGCGTGAAGGACAAGGCCTACAAGCCCACCCTCTACGTCGACGAGCTGGTCGCGCCCAACACGGTGAACACCATGCCGGAGGCGACCCTGTTCGCCACCGAGGAGCAGGGCGAGATCCGCGGCAACGCCGTCGCCGGCACGTACGAGCAGGCCCGCGCCGACCTCGACGCGGTCGAGAAGCTCGGGATCAAGTACGACGACGTGGTCCGGCTGCTGGAGGAGGAGGGCGTCGAGAAGTTCGAGGCGTCCTGGACCGACCTGCTGAAGTCGACCGAGGCCGAGCTCAAGCGCCTCGCCCCCTCGGAGGGCTGAACAGGTGTCGAGCAGCAACCCGCTGCGTGACCCCGCGGACCGGCGGCTCCCGCGTATCGCGGGGCCGTCGGGCCTGGTCATCTTCGGCGTCACGGGCGACCTGTCCCGCAAGAAGCTCATGCCCGCCGTGTACGACCTCGCCAACCGGGGTCTGCTGCCGCCGGGCTTCTCGCTGGTGGGCTTCGCCCGCCGCGAGTGGGCGCACGAGGACTTCGCGCAGGAAGTGCACGACGCGGTCAAGGAGCATGCCCGCACGCCCTTCCGCGAGGAGGTCTGGCAGCAGCTCATCCAGGGCATGCGCTTCGTGCAGGGCACGTTCGACGACGACGACGCGTTCGAGCGGCTGCGCTCCACGATCGAGGAGCTGGACAAGGCCCAGGGCACGGGCGGCAACTTCGCCTTCTACCTGTCGGTGCCGCCGTCGGCCTTCCCGGTGGTCATCCAGCAGCTGAGGAAGCATCAGCTGGCCGACCAGACGGGCGGCTCCTGGCGGCGCGCGGTCATCGAGAAGCCGTTCGGACACAACCTCGCCTCCGCCGAAGAGCTCAACAAGGTCGTCCACGAGGTCTTCGCCCCGGACCAGGTCTTCCGTATCGACCACTACCTGGGCAAGGAGACCGTCCAGAACATCCTGGCGCTGCGCTTCGCCAACACGATGTTCGAGCCGATCTGGAACCGGTCCTTCGTGGACCATGTGCAGATCACCATGGCCGAGGACATCGGCATCGGCGGCCGGGCCGGGTACTACGACGGCATCGGCGCCGCCCGTGACGTCATCCAGAACCACCTGCTCCAGCTCATGGCCCTGACGGCCATGGAGGAGCCGGCCTCCTTCGACGCGGACGCGCTGGCCGCCGAGAAGACCAAGGTCCTCGGCGCCGTGAAGCTGCCCAAGGACATGGGCCGGGACACCGTCCGCGGGCAGTACTCCGCGGGCTGGCAGGGCGGCGCGAAGGTGATCGGCTATCTCGACGAGGACGGCATCGACGCCTCGTCGAAGACCGACACCTACGCCGCGATCAAGCTGGAGATCGACAACCGCCGCTGGGCGGGCGTCCCCTTCTACCTGCGCACCGGCAAGCGGCTGGGCCGCCGGGTGACGGAGATCGCCGTCGTCTTCCAGCGGGCCCCGCACTCCCCCTTCGACTCGACGGCCACCGAGGAGCTCGGCTCCAACGCGATCGTCATCCGCGTCCAGCCGGACGAGGGCGTCACGGTCCGCTTCGGCTCGAAGGTGCCGGGCACGTCGATGGAGATCCGGGACGTGTCGATGGACTTCGCGTACGGCGAGTCCTTCACGGAGTCGAGCCCGGAGGCGTACGAGCGTCTGATCCTGGACGTTCTGCTCGGGGACTCCAACCTCTTCCCGCGTACCGAGGAGGTCGAGCTGTCCTGGAAGATCCTCGACCCGATCGAGGAGTACTGGGACAAGAACGGCAAGCCCGCCCAGTACCAGGCCGGTACCTGGGGGCCCGTCGAGGCGGACGAAATGCTCGAACGACACGGACGGAGCTGGCGCCGGCCATGAAGATAGACCTCACGGACACCACCGCCAGCAAGGTCAACAAGGCGTTGGTGCAGGGGCGCAGGGCGATCGGCACCCCGGCCGTCGGCATGGTGCTCACGCTGGTCATCGTGACGGACGAGGAGAACGCCTACGACGCGCTGAAGGCCGCGAGCGACGCCGCGCACGAGCATCCCTCGCGCACGCTCGTGGTCATCCGGCGCGTCTCCCGCTCGCCCCGCGACCGTACGCAGTCCCGCCTGGACGCGGAGGTGCGGGTCGGCGCCGACGCCGGCTCCGGTGAGACGGTGGTGCTCCGGCTGTACGGCGAGGTCGCGGACCACGCCCAGTCGGTGGTGCTGCCGCTGCTGCTGCCGGACGCCCCGGTGGTGGTGTGGTGGCCGGTGAACGCGCCGCTCGACCCGGCGAAGGACCCCCTGGGTGCCCTCGCGCAGCGCCGCGTCACCGACACGTACGCCTCCGAGCAGCCGGTACGGGACCTGGCCACCCGGTCCGGGACCTACACACCTGGCGACACGGACCTGTCCTGGACACGCATCACGCCCTGGCGTTCCATGCTGGCGGCAGCCCTCGACCAGGTCGCCTGCGAGGTCCGGGCGGTCGAGGTGGAGGGCGAGGAGTTCAACCCGAGCTGCGAGCTGCTGGCGATGTGGCTCGCGGACCGGCTGGACGTGCCCGTGAAGCGTTCGCTGTCCGGCGGTCCCGGTCTGACGGCGGTCCGGATGGACACCAACTGCGGCCCGATCAAGCTGGACCGCGCCGACGGTTCCCTGGCGACGCTCTCCATCGAGGGCCAGCCGGACCGGGCGGTGGCGCTCAAGCGCCGGGAGACCGCCGAGCTGATGGCGGAGGAGCTGCGGCGTCTTGACCCGGACGACACGTACGCGTCGGCGCTGCGGTACGGGGTGGACCGGCTGAAGTCCGCGTCGTCGGCACCGGCGGTGCAGTCGGTGCCCAAAAGTGAAGGGCGAGCAGGACTCGCCCTCCCCGCTCCCGTTGAAAGGGCTGCGAAAGCACCCGCTGCGGAAGCGACGGCGCAGGCACCGGTGAGGCGGGAACCGCCCGAGCTGGAGCCGGTACGGAAGGCGACGACGAAGTGAGTACGGCACCGCAGCTGGTCGTGCACCGCGACAAGGAGCTGATGGCGCAGGCCGCGGCGGCCCGGCTGATCACCAAGATCGTGGACGCGCAGGCCTCGCGGGGCTCGGCGTCCGTGGTCCTGACGGGCGGCCGCAACGGCAACGGCCTGCTGGCCGCCCTGGCCGCGGCGCCCGCCCGGGACGCGATCGACTGGAGCCGGCTCGACCTCTGGTGGGGCGACGAGCGGTTCCTGCCCGAGGGCGACCCGGAGCGCAACGTCACCCAGGCGCGGGAGGCTCTCCTCGACTCGGTGCCGGTGGATCCGAAGCGGGTGCACGCGATGCCCGCGTCGGACGGGCCGCACGGCACCGACGTGGACGCGGCGGCCGCCGCGTACGCGGAGGAGCTGGCAGCGGCGGCGGGCCCGGAGAACCACGGGCCCGTGCCCACGTTCGACGTGCTGATGCTAGGCGTCGGGCCGGACACGCATGTCGCTTCGCTGTTCCCCGAGTTGCCTGCGGTCAGGGAGACCGACCGCACGGTGGTCGGCGTCCACGGCGCGCCCAAGCCGCCGCCGACCCGGGTGACGCTGACGTTGCCGGCGATCCGCGCCGCCCGTGAGGTGTGGCTTCTCGCGGCCGGGGAGGACAAGGCCCAGGCGGCGGCGATCGCGTTGTCGGGCGCGGGCGAGATCCAGGCCCCGGCGGCGGGGGCGTACGGCAGGAGCCGGACGTTGTGGCTCCTGGACGGGGCGGCGGCTTCCCAACTGCCGCGTTCCCTGTACCCGCCGGCTTCGGCCTAGGCATGCCAGGGGGCTCCGCCCCCTGGACCCCGTGCCTTCGCCCACCCGCCACCCGAAGCAGCCAGCCAAGAGGCTGGACTCGCGAGTTGCCCCCATCGAGGGCAGTTTCGGGTGGTAGGTGGGCATAGGTCGGGGGTCCAGGGGGCGGAGCCCCCTGGTGCAGCGGTCACTTCACCGAACCGGCCATCACGCCCTGCACGAAGTGCCGCTGGAACGCGAAGAACACGACGACAGGGACGACCAGCGACACGAACGCCCCAGGTGCCAGGACATCGATGTTGCTGCCGAACTGGCGTATCTGGGACTGGAGTTCCACGGTCAGCGGCTGCGAAGCGCTGTCCGCGAACAGCAGCGCCACCAGCATGTCGTTCCACACCCACAGGAACTGGAAGATGGCGAGCGAGGCGATCGCGGGCCGCCCCACGGGCAGGACGAGCCGCGTGAAGATGCGCCACTCGCTGCCCCCGTCCATGCGGGCCGCCTCCAGCATCTCCTTCGGCATCTCGGCGAAGTAGTTCCGCAGCAGGAACACCGCGAAGGGCAGACCGTAGGCCACGTGGAAGAGCACGACACCGGGAATCGTGCCGAACAGGCCCAGCTGCCCGAAGAGTTTGGCGACCGGCAGCAGACCGATCTGCACCGGCACCACCAGCAGCGCGACCACCACCAGGAAGATCGCTTCACGCCCGGGGAAGTCCAGCCACGCGAAGGCGTACCCCGCGAGTGCCGCGACGACCACGACCAGCACCGTCGTCGGCACCGAGATGAGCACCGTGTTCCAGAACGCCTGCGTGATGCCGGCGTTCCCCAGCAGCGAGGAGTAGTTGTCGAAGGACAACTGCCCGGGGCTGGTGAACACCGTCCACCAGCCGCCCTTCGCCGTGTCCTCGGCGGACCGCAGCGAGGACAGGAACAGCCCGGCCAGGGGCGTCATCCACACCAGGCCCACCAGGACGAGGAAGGCCTGGACGACTCCGTTGCCCAGCCCGCGCCGAACCGCGTTCATCGCTGACTCCTTCGGAAGCGG
Source organism: Streptomyces sp. SID5643 (assembly GCF_009872555.1). Taxonomy (NCBI): domain Bacteria; kingdom Bacillati; phylum Actinomycetota; class Actinomycetes; order Kitasatosporales; family Streptomycetaceae; genus Streptomyces; species Streptomyces sp. SID5643. Next base: position 10,754 of record NZ_WWIC01000275.1, on the reverse strand, counting down.
CGGACGTTGAACACCATGGCCGGGACGACCAGCAGCAGGAGCAGCACGCCCAGCGCACTGCCGAGTCCCTGGTTGTTGCCGCCGCCGAACGACACCAGCCACATCTGCGTCGCGAGCACGGTCGCGTCCTCCTGCACGGGCCCGGGCGCGATGATGTAGACGAGGTCGAAGACCTTCATCACGTTGATGACGAGGGTGATGAAGACGACCGACAACACGGGTGCCAGCAGGGGCACCGTGATCCGGCGGAAGATCTGCCACTCGTTCGCGCCGTCCATCCGTGCCGCCTCCAGGGCGTCCCGTGGCAGCGTCGACAGACCCGCCCCGATCAGCACCATGGCGAAGCCGGTCCAGATCCACAGGTACGCGCCGATGATCGCCGGGGTGACCAGCGCCGGACCGAGCCAGGAGACACCCTCGTAGGGCGGGGCGAAGTTCGACGACGGCAGTCTCACCTCGTAGGAGCCCGCTTGGAGCCCCTCGAAGCGGAAGGAGCCGTCGGCGGCGGTGGTCGCCGACGCGACCTGCTTGCCGTCGCGGACCGCCTCGACCTTCATCTGGGGCAGTCCGCTCTCCCGGCGGTCGACCTTGCCCTGCTCCCCGCCCCCACCGGGGGTGAAGTCGAGGTAGACGACACCGCGCAGTTCGTCGGCGGCGGCCTCGCGTCCCGCGGCCGTGTACGCCGGCTCGGCCCCGCCCGGCAGGTCGCCGGGCTGCACGCCGACCAGGCCCAGCGCCACCGCGTCCCCGGGCGACACGCTCGCGCTCGTGCGGTAGGAGCCGTCCTTGTCCTTCGTCAGGCCCTGCCCGTCCCGCGCCCGGGCCGTCGGGTAGGAGGACTCCCCCTTGAAGGCGTCGTGGACGGAGACCACCGCCGCGTTGAGCACGCCCTTGTCGGGGTCCTCGTCGTAGGCGAGGCGGAAGATGATGCCGGCGGCGAGGAAGGACACCGCCATCGGCATGAAGAGCAGCAGCTTGAAGGCCGTCGCCCAGCGGACCTTCTCCACCAGCACGGCGAGGATCAGGCCCAGGCCGGTGAGCAGGGCCGGGGCGATGACGACCCAGATGGCCGTGTTGCGGACGGCCTTGAGGGTCGCCGGGTCGCGGAACATCTCGGCGTAGTTGTCGCCGCCGACGAAGCTCGTCCCGGAGGCGTCGAAGAAGCTGCGGCCGATGCTGAACAGCACGGGGTAGACGACCAGCGCGCCGAGCAGCAGCAGCGCGGGCAGCACGAACAGCAGGGCGATGATCTTCCCGCGCCGGCGCAGCCGCCGGGTGCGGTCGGCGACCGGGCCGGGTGGTGAGGAGCTCGTCTCTTGGACGATGGTCGCTGTCATGGCGGATCAGTCCTGGTACGCCTTGGCCGCCGCGGCCTCCAGCTTCGCCGCGGTGGCCTTGGGGTCCGACGGGTCGCGCAGGAAGTCCTGGAGGAGCTTCCACTCACCGGCGCCCTTCGTGCCGCCGAAGGCGGCCGGGGCCTGGTCGGACATGTCGAAGCGGACCGAATCCCCGGCCTGGACGAGGGACTTGGCGGTGGCGCGGGTGACATCGTCGCCGTAGGAGGCGAGGTCGAGCTTCTTGTTCGGGGAGAGGAATCCGCCCGCCTCGGCCCAGACGGCGGAGGCCTCGGGGGTCGCGAGGTACTCCAGGAGGGCCTGGGCGGCCTTCTGGTTCTTGCCGTCCTTGAGGACGACGGCGGCGTCTCCGCCGCTGACCACCGGCGCCTCGCCGCCACCCACCGCCGGGAAGGGGAAGAAGTTCGCGTCCTGGCCGACCTTCTTGCCGAACTGGTCCTTGGCGACACCGGCGACGAAGTCGCCCTCGTAGACCATGCCGGCCTCGGGCTCCGGCCCGAAGACCTTCTCGACCGAGCCGGGGAAGTCGGTGTTCAGGGCGCCCTTCTGGCCGCCGGCGATGAGCTGCTTGTCCTTGAAGAGCTTGCCGAGGGTGGTGAGGGCGTCGACGACGGACGCGTCGGTCCACTTCAGCTCGTGGGCGGCGAGGGCGTCGTACTTCTCGGGCCCGGCCTGGGAGAGGTAGACGTTCTCGAACCAGTCGGTGAGGGTCCAGCCGTCCTGTCCGGCGACGGAGAACGCGGCGAGGCCGGAGTCGGACACGGTCTGCCCGGCCTTGAGCATCTCGTCGTAGCTCTTCGGGGGCTTGACGCCGGCCTGCTCCAGCGCGTCGGGGCTGTACCAGACGGTCGACTTGTGCGCGGCCTTGAAGTAGAGGCCGTAGAGGGTGCCGTCGACGCTGCCGTAGTCCTTCCAGACGGGGGCGTAGCCCGCGTCGACGGCCTGCTCGGTCTTCTTGGAGAGCGGCTTGAGCCAGCCCTTCTGTGCGAACTGCTTGAGCACGCCGACCTGCGGGACCATCACGACGTCGGGGGCGTTGCCGCCCTCGATTTTGCTGCCGACGACGGTGGAGACGTTGTCGCCGGTGGACGTGAACTGCGTCTTGGCGCCGGTCTTCTCGGTGAAGGCGTCCAGCACCTTCTGGAAGTTCTTCTGCTCGGTGCCGGACCAGACACCGGCCACGGTGACCGTCTGGCCACCGAGCGCCTTGTCGCCGCCGCCGGCCGAGACGGGGCCGCCGCCGCAGGCGGTCGCGCCGAGCGCCAGGACGAGGGCGGTGCAGCCGGTGAGCAGGGTGGTACGTCGTCGCATCATCGTTGATGTCCCTTCGGGGAGTTGACTTGCGAAGCGTTCGCTTGCGGGACGTGCTCTCGTGGGTCGTTCAGGAACGGATCCACCAGGCGGCCGTCGAGCCGGAGAGCACTCCGGACGGGCAGGGGCCGCTGGCGAGCAGGGGGGTGCCGGGGACCGGCGCGGGGGTGGGGGCCGTACCGAAGTTGACGGCGCACACCAGGTCGCCGCGTTCGAAGGCCAGGACGCCGGGCGGGGCGTCCAGCCAGCGCAGCGTGCCCTCGCCCAACTGGGGCAGGGCGGCGCGCAGTTGCAGGCCGTCGCGGTACAGGTGCCAGAAGGAGCGGGTGTCGGCGAGGGCGCGGTCGGTGGCGTACTCGGCGAAGTACTCCGGCTGCGGCAGCCACGGCTTGGCGCTCTCGACGCCCGGGGTGAAGCCGAACGGCGAGGCCTGGCCCGACCAGGGCAGCGGGACCCGGCAGCCGTCGCGGATGCGGGCCCGGCTGCCGGTGCGGCGGAAGATCGGGTCGGTGAGCACGTCGTCGGGCAGGTCCACGACCTCGGGCAGGCCGAGCTCCTCGCCCTGGTAGATGTACGCGGCGCCGGGCAGGGCCAGCATGAGCAGTGCGGCGGCGCGGGCACGGGCGGCGCCGAGGCCGCTGCCCTCGGTGGCGGGTTCGCCGTAGCGGGTGACGGTACGGACCTGGTCGTGGTTGTTGAGGACCCAGGTGACCGTCGAGCCGGTGCCGGCGATGTCGTCCATGGCCTCGGAGATGACCTTCCGGAACGCGTCGGCGTCCCAGGACGCGCTGAGCAGGTCGAAGAAGAAGGCCTGGTGCAGTTCGTCGGGGCGGACGTACTGCGCGTGCTCGCGGGCGGTCGGCACGGAGACCTCGCCTACGAGGAGGCGTTCGCAGCCGTCGCGCTCGGTGTACTCCTCGCATATGGAGCGCCAGCGGCGCCACATGTCGTGCACCTCGGGCTGGTTCCAGGCGAGCGGGTTGACCGAGTCGCGGGTGCGGGCGTCGGCCTCGGGGTCGTCCGAGTCGGGCAGCTCCGGGTGCTTGTAGAGGCCGGCGGCGACGTCGATGCGGAAGCCGTCGATGCCCCGGTCCAGCCAGAACCGCAGGACCCGGTCGAACTCGGCGCCGATCTCGGGGTTGCGCCAGTTCCAGTCGGGCTGCTCGGGCGCGAACATGTGCAGGTACCACTGGCCGGGCGTCCCGTCCGGCTCGGTCACCCGGCTCCAGGCGGGGCCGCCGAACATGGAGTGCCAGTTGTTGGGCGGCTCGGACCCGCCGGGGCCGCGGCCGTCGGCGAAGTGGAAGCGGGCCCGGGCCTCGCTGCCGGGAGCCGCTGCGAGCGCCTCGCGGAACCAGGGGTGCTCGCTGGAGCAGTGGTTCGGGACGATGTCGAGCAGCACCTTGACGCCGAGCCGCCGTGCGGCCCCCACCAGCTGGTCGAACTCGCCGAGGTCCCCGAAGAGCGGGTCGACGTCGCAGTAGTCGGCCACGTCGTAGCCGTGGTCGTGCTGCGGCGAGGGATAGAAGGGGCTCAGCCAGATCCCGTCGACGCCGAGCTTCTTGAGGTACGGCAGTCCGGCCCGGACGCCGGCGAGGTCGCCGATGCCGTCGCCGGTGCTGTCGAGGAAGCTGCGGACGTAGACCTGGTAGATCACTGCGTCACGCCACCAGTGGTGCCTGTTCAACCCATCGACCTGTCTCTGAGAAGGGCAGCGGTTATGCATGCATGTTAAGTAGGCGTGTCGAGAGGGTGTCAATGAAAAGACAGAAGGAACTGGCGGCTTGAGGTGACCTAACCAGGACTTATCGGGCACCTTGAAGCAAGATGAGACCCCCGCGTTACCTAACAAGTAAGTAGGACGGTCGGTCGAGCGGAGTCAGCGGTGCGAGACGGCGGCGAGCTCTCGCGCCAGCCGCCGGACCGCCGCAGCGGGCTCCTGGTGCCCGGCCATCGCGTCGTGCACGACCGCCTGCACGACGAGGCTGACCTGGTCGTAGCGCGGGCTCTTGGGGCGCGGCTCGGCCGCGAGCACACTCGTCCGCAGGGTCGGCAGGTAGGGGAACCTGCGGATGAGAGCCGGGTCCTGGTAGAGGTCGGCCCGTACGGGCGGCAGTGCGCCACGGGTGAGGACCTGACGCTGGACGCGCTCACTGGTGAGGTACGCGATCAGGCGGGCCGCCGAGTCGGGGTGCCGCGCGTGGGCGCTGACGGCCAGGTTGGAGCCGCCCAGGACGCTGGTTCCCGGCCCGTCGGGTCCGGGCAGGGGGACGGCGCCGATCTTCCCGGCGACCTTCGAAGAGGGGGCGGAGGCCCCGACGTAGGCGTAGGGCCAGTTCCGCAGGAAGAGCAGCCGGCCGTCCTGGAAGGCCTGTTTGGACTCTTCTTCCTTGTAGGTCAGCGCTTTCCCGGGGATCCAGCCCTCGCGCACTCCCCGTGCCAGGAACCCGATGCCCTCACGGGCGGCCGCCGAGTCGACGGTGACGCGCTCGCCCTCGTCGCCGAGGATCGACCCGCCCGCCGAGTAGACGGCCTCGGCCGCGTTGACGGTGAGGCCCTCGTACGGCAGGAACTGTCCCGCGTAGCCGTCGAGGCCGTGCTTCGGGGCGATGGTCTTGGCGTACCGCTCCAGCTCCGCCCAGGTGCGCGGTGGCGCGACGCCCTCCTTCGCGAGGACGTCCTTGCGGTACAGGAGCAGGCCGGCGTTGGTGACGTACGGAACGGCGTAGAGCTGTCCGTCGTAGGTCGCCGTGTCCACGACCGGCTGGAGGAAGGTCTTCAGCGGAAAGCGGTCCCTGGGCAGGGGTCTGATCCAGCCCGCCGCGGCGAACTCCGGGGTCCAGTTGACGTCGATGTTGAGCACGTCGAACCGGCTGCGGTCGCCGTCGCGCAGGTCGGTGACCATCTGGGCCTGGGTCTCGTCGGCCGAGTCCGGCAGCTCGACGAGGGTGACCTTCTCGCCCGGGTGGGTGCGATTCCAGCCCTCCAGCAGGGGGCCGAGGTAGCCGGTGAGGTCTCCGGCGGTGGCCAGGGTGAGGGGGCCGCGACCGCTCTCGGGGGGCTCTCCCGCCTGCGCTCCGGCGGCGACGTAGCCTGTCAGGACCACGACGAGAACGAGAAGGCCCCTACCCGCGGCATGGATCCACCGCATAGGTTCCTCCCTGTACACCGGCGCTGGGCACCCTTGCCCGGAACAGAGGCCATGTATACCTGTTAGGTATGGGCGATACTAGGGCCTGGAGCACATTGGACCGGACAGGAGGACTGCACGCGTGCGCCTGCCCCTCCTGGCCCTCCTCGCCCGCGGACCCGCCCACGGCTACGAGCTCAAGCAGGACCTTGAGCAACTGCTGGGCTCCGCGTACCCTCAGCCGAACGTCGGCCAGATCTATGTGACCCTCGGCCGCCTCGAGAAGTCGGGACTGATCGAGGGCGAGGACGTGGCGCAGTCCAGCCGGCCCAACAAAAAGGTCTACCACCTCACCGACGCCGGGCGGGAGGCGCTGCGCGCCTGGTTCGAGGAGCCCGAGGACGAGCCGCGGGTACGGGACGAGTTCTTCATGAAACTGGCGCTCGCTCCGCAGACCGGCCTCGCCGAGCAGATCAGCCTGATCAACCAGCAGCGCCGCCAGTACCTGAACACCATGCGGCAGCTGTCGAAGCTGGCCGCCGCAGAAGACCGCGACAACCGCATCGCCCATCTGCTGATCGAGGGCGCGATGCTGCACCTGCAGGCCGACCTCGACTGGCTGGAACGGTGCCAGGAAGAGCTGGAGGAGCTGGAGTGAGCGACGACCGTCCCGCTCCTGTGCTGCGCGCCGAGGGGCTGGTGAAGACCCACCACGGCGAGGGCGCACCCGCCCGTGCCGTGCGCGGGGTCGACCTGTGCGTTCGCCCCGGCGAGTTCGTGGCGATCACCGGCCCGTCCGGCGCCGGCAAGTCGACGCTGCTGCACCTGCTCGGCGGCCTCCAGCGGCCGGACGCGGGCAGCATCTGGCTCGACGGCGAGTGCACCGACACCTACGGCGAGGCCCGCTGGGCGGTGGAGCGCCGCAAGCGGATCGGCATCGTCTTCCAGTTCTTCAACCTCGTCTCGAACCTGTCCGTCGCCGACAACGTGGAACTGCCCGCCCTGCTCGCGGGCACCTCGCCCAAGCAGGCGCGCGCCGAGCGGGAGGCGCTGCTGGCCGAGCTGGGCCTGACGGGCAAGGAGCGCAGCATGCCGGGCGAGCTGTCCGGCGGTGAGCAGCAGCGCGTCGCCCTGGCCCGGGCCCTGGTCAACCATCCGCCGCTGCTGCTGGCCGACGAGCCGGCGGGCAGCCTCGACAGCAAGGGCACCCGCGAGGTGATGCGGCTGCTGTCCCGCTTCCACCAGCGCGGCCAGACGATCGTGCTGGTCACCCATGACGCCCGGCTGGCCAGCGCCGCGGACCGGGTGATCAGCTTCTTCGACGGCCGGATCGCCGACGACGCGGAGCTCGATGGCGGCTCCACACCGCCGCGCCGCTCGGGGATATCCGGTGTGCTGGAGCTCAAGGACTGACATGCGCGTCCACGACGACGGTGCGGTCACACGCGGCCATGACGCCCGTGCGGCCCGCGAGCCGAGGGACTGAGGCCCGTGCGAGCCACCCTGCGCTGGGCCCACTCCGATCTGCGCACGCACCGCGGCGAGGCGCTGTTCCTCGTCCTCGCCACGGCGGGCATCGTCGCCTCCCTGCTGCTGGCCACGGCCCTGTTCGGCTACGCGACCAACCCCTGGCAGCGGGTCTTCACCCAGTCGCACGGCGCCCATGTGTGGCTGCACACCGACAAGGCGGCCGACACCGGGAAGCTCGCCGGTCTGGACGGCGTGGACACCGTCGCCGGCCCCTACCCGACCGCCGCCGTCACCGTCTCCTCGCGCGGCAGCCGCGCCTCCGTCGAACTGCGCGGCACCCCGGAGCGGCCCTCGGTCGGCCGCCCGCCGGTCGTCTCCGGACACTGGCTCGACCCCGCGGCGCCGAACGGCGTGGTCCTGGAGAGCCGTCTCGCGCGGGCCCTCCTGGCCGAGCCCGGCGACACCCTCTCCCTGCCGGGCACCGCCCGCGAGCTGACCGTCGTGGGCCTCGCCGACAGCGCCGAGCCGCGCTACCGGCCCGGTGAGCAGCCCGGTCTGGTGTGGGCACTGCCGTCGGCCGTACCGGACGCCGGCGGCCAGGTGATCGGGCTGCGGCTGACGGACCCGGGCGACACGTCCTACATCGTCCAGCGCGCCGTGACGGTGCTGGGCTCCGGGGCGATCGGCGAGGTGTCCACCTGGCAGCAGGCCAGGGCCGAGGCGCAGGGCGACAACCGGCTGCTCGGCCAGGTGCTGGGGCTGTTCGGTCTGGGCGCGCTGGTCGCGGCCGGTCTCGCCGTGCACGGGGCGATCGGCACCCGTATCCGCGGACACCTGCGCGACCTCTCCGTCCTGAAGGCCATCGGCTTCACCCCGGGCCAGGTCGTCCGGATCTTCCTGCTCCAGCACCTCGCCTACGCCCTGCTGGGCGCCCTGGCCGCCGCAGGGCTCGCCGAGGCCCTGGGCAGCCGGATCCCCGGGCGGCTCGGGTACGCGGTGGGGGTGTGGCAGGGGCTGCCCGGGCACACCGTGGCGCTGATCGTGGTGCCGGTCGGCGCGGTGCTGTTCATCGGCGCGACCACCGGCCTCGCCGCATGGCGGGCCGGACGGGTGCCGCCGGTACCGCTGCCGCGCCCGGCCGCGACCTCGGGCGGACGGCTGTCCGGCGTGGCGCGCCGAGCCCTGGGCATGCGGATTCCGCCGGCGCTGGTGCTGGGCTGGCACACGGCGTTCACCCGCCGCCCCCGCTCCCTGGCCACCGTGGCCCGTCTCACCCTGCCGCTGCTGCTGATCGTCGTCGCGATGAGCGCCTGGACCACCATCGACCGCTTCCACGGCGAGCCCGAGCGGGTCGGCCTGCCCACCGCGCTCAGCGTCCGCGCCGACGCCGGGCGCAGCGAGCAGCAGATCCGTTCGCTGCTGGAGCGAGACCCGGGGGTGGCCGCCGCCTACCCGGGCGTCGAGACGGCCGCCCTGGGTCCGAGCCAGACGGCGACCATCGCGCTGCGCGGTCTCGGCACCCACCGGGACCCCTACCCGCACACCCTCGCCGAGGGCCGCCCCGCCCGCGGCTCCGACGAGGCCGTGGCAGGTCAGGGGCTGCTCGATCTGCTGGACGCGCGGGTCGGCGACTGGGTCCGGATGACCGTCGGCGACCAGCCGCTGATCCTGCACATCGTCGGCCGCAGCATCGAGCCGGAGAACGCCGGCCGTGTCATCTCCACGTCCCTCGACACCCTCCGCGAGAACGACCCGGGCCTCCGCCCGACCCTCTACGAACTCCGTCTTGCCGCCGGCGCCGACCCGCGGGAGGTCGCCGACCGGCTCACCGCTGCCGGGGACGGCCACCTGGACGTGCACGCGGTGGCCAACCCGGCGGACGGGCTGTCCCCGCTGCGTGCGGTCGTGGCCGGACTGATCGCCGTGCTCGCCCTCATCGGGCTCATCGAGCTGCTGACCGCGATCGGCGGCACCGTCCGCGAGAGCGAACAGGACCTACTGGCCCTGAAGGCCATCGGCCTGTCCCCCCGGCAGATCACGGCGATCACCGTCACGGCCACCGGCCTCACGGCCCTGGCGGCCGTCCTCGCCGCCACCGCCCTGGGCCTGCCCCTGGCCCGCTGGCTGATCGATGCCCAGGGCCGCTCAAGCGGCATCGGCGCGGGCATCGCCCAGAACCCCTCCGCCGTCCTCGTGGTGCCGCTCGGGGCGGCAGCGGTCCTGTGCGCCGCCGCGCTGGCAGCCGTCCCCGCGGCCCGGGCGGCACGGCGACGCCTCGCGGACACGCTGAGCGCGGTGGTGGCCTGACCTGGCCGCCGGTCGTCAGCCGCCGTAGGGGTGCTGCGGTGCAGGCGGCCGTGCCGGAGAAGTGGCCGGAGACCCGCACCGCTCCGTAGGCCGTGAAGACGAGCATCCACATCATCGTCAGGCCGCGGGGTGGAACACCGCCCGCGCCACGTGCTGAGGCTTGAGCAGGGACGGGGCCGTCAAGGCGCCACCGGTCCAACGTCCGCGTGTGCGTGCCACTTCGCGCTCCCCCGTGCACTCGCCGTGATGATCGCCGGGAGTCTACGGGAAGCGGACGGCGCGCTGCCGCCCGCCTCCCCGCCCGGCTCCGTCACTGCCGGCCGCGCAGCTCCCGGTAGGTGGCGACCAGCGCCCGTGTGGAGGCGTCCAGGCCCTCGACGTCGGCGCCCTCGGTCAGGGCGGGCTCGACGCGCTTGGCGAGGACCTTGCCGAGCTCGACGCCCCACTGGTCGAAGGAGTCGATGTTCCACACAGCGCCCTGCACGAACACCTTGTGCTCGTAGAGGGCGACCAGCTGGCCGAGGACCGACGGGGTCAGCTCGGGCGCCAGGATCGTGGTCGTCGGGTGGTTGCCCCGGAACGTCTTGTGCGGCACCAGCTCCTGCGGCACCCCCTCGGCCCGCACCTCCTCCGGCGTCTTGCCGAAGGCCAGCGCCTGCGTCTGGGCGAAGAAGTTGGCCATCAGCAGGTCGTGCTGCGCCTTCAGCCGCTCGCTCAGCTCGGCGACCGGCCGGGCGAAGCCGATGAAGTCCGCCGGGATGAGCTTCGTGCCCTGGTGGATCAACTGGTAGTAGGCGTGCTGCCCGTTGGTGCCCGGCGTGCCCCACACCACCGGCCCGGTCTGCCACTCCACTTCGCGCCCGTCCCGACCGACGTACTTGCCGTTGGACTCCATGTCGAGCTGCTGGAGGTAGGCGGTGAACTTGGACAGGTAGTGGCTGTAGGGCAGCACCGCGTGTGACTGGGCGTCGTGGAAGTTGCCGTACCAGATGCCCAGCAGGCCCAGCAGCAGCGGCACGTTGGACTCGGCGGGCGCGGTCCGGAAGTGCTCGTCGACGATGCGGAAACCGTCGAGCATCTCCCGGAAGCGGTCCGGGCCGATCGCGATCATCAAGGCCAGACCGATCGCGGAGTCGTAGGAGTAGCGGCCGCCGACCCAGTCCCAGAACTCGAACATGTTG
>NZ_WWIC01000274.1:0-11348 GCF_009872555.1 Streptomyces sp. SID5643 | reverse complement strand
CGGGCCGCCCGCGCTCCGTGGGACGCCCGCCCCCGGTTCCCTCCCCCGCTTCGTTCGCCCGGCTCTGCGCGTACGCCCGCCCGCCCCAGCCCAGCACCGCCTCCGAGAGGGCGGCGCCGAGGCCGTGGTTGAACTGGTCGAGCTGGTCGGCGGCGGCGTCGCAGTGCCCGCAGCCCTCGATATGCGCGCGTAGATCGGGGTCGAGGGCGAGACCCCCGCGCCGGTAGGTCACGTCGAGCAGGCGCAGATAGCGCCGGCACTCCTCGTCGGGGGCGGTTTCGCGGTGCAGTTGGAGGCATTCCTCGCGCAGCCGGTCCCGGGCCCGGCCCAGTTCGACGCGTGCGCCCTCCTCGTCCAGGCCGAGCAGTCCGGCCGGAGAGGTGAGGGGTTCTGCCTCGACCTCGACGTGCCACAGCAGGCAGCGGGCGGACTGGGGCAGGCGCTGGAAGGCCCCGGACAGCAGGCGCCGCCGCTGCGGGGGCAGGAGCCGGGAGGCGGGGCGCTCCCCCTCGCCGGTGCCGCTGAGCAGCTCCGGGTGGAGCATGTCGACTCTGTGGTCACCGGCCCACTCGGCCGCAATACGCCGCACGGTGACGAGCAGGTGGGACCGCCATGCGGAGGTCGGGCCGTTCTGCCGGAGGGTTTCGCCGAAGAGCCGGGTGAAAGCGGCGGTGGTGAGGATTCCCGCGGAGCGCGGGCCGTCGGTGCACAGCCGGGCGTAGCCGAAGGCCGCCTCCCAGTGCCGGTCCAGCAGTTCGCCGACGGGGTGGAGTGCGGGCGTCGCCCCGGTCCACTTCCTGAGCTCCGCGCTCAGCTGCTCGTCCGTCGCACCGAAGCTGCGGGCCGGGGCCGGGGAATTCGACGGGCCTGCGTCTTTCAAGGCTGCATTCCTCTCAAGGACATGCGGTATAAAGTCCATACCAAGGGGTATGCCGGCTCGTCGGCCTCGCGCATACGAAAGAACGGCGTGATGTGGGCACGCCGACAGGGCACACCTTTACACAGGTCAGCGACAGGGAACAAGGGATCCGGCCGTTTCGTGCATTGCACGTGCCGCCAGGGCCTTTTGACAAAATGTCAATCAGTGCAGCGAAAGGCATTTCCTTGGCTTCTGCCCCCTTTAGCGCCGCACATTTGCCCGTCTGTGGAGGCCGCCCGGAAACCATTGAGGCACTGCCTGCACAGCAGCTCACAGCGCCGACCGCCTTCCGGGCCCCTGCCTTTCGTGGCCCGCCGGGGAACCAATAGCAGTGCTCAGGGGGGCGGCTCGCCGCGCCTCGTGCGGTAGACACCCGGGGGTGCTCCGTAGCGCTCACGGAAGGCGCGGTTGAAGTGGAACGGGCTGGCGAACCCCGAGGCCGCGGCGACGCGTTCCACCGGCAGGTCGGTGCTCTCCAGCAACCGGGCGGCGTGCCGCAGCCGCGCCTCGCGCAGGGCCCGCATGGGCGACTGCCCGGCCTGCCGGCTGAACAGATGGGCGAAGCGGGACGGCGACAGCGCGACGGCCCCGGCGAGCGACCGGACGGTGTGCGCGGCGCCCGGGTCGGCGTCGATCAGCTCCTGGGCGCGGCGGATCCGTGCGTCGAGGCCGGGCCGGGGTTCCGTCGGCCGGGAGCCGGCGGTGGTGAGGAGGACGATCTCCTCCAGTGCGCACAGGGCAAGCTCACGGGCGGCGCTGCCGTGCGCCACGGCGACCTGCCCGTCCGGCGGTGCCGCGCCGGGCGGCGCCTCGGTGCCGGTCCAGCGGGCGTCGGCGTGCATCCGCCGGAACGCCGTCTCGACGCGGCCGTGCACACCGGCCGGGGCGGAGGTGACGACGTACATCCCGTCCCCGACGCCGTACGGCCGCAGCCACGCGGCCCAGGAGGGGCGAGCCTGGCAGTGCGCCCACCAGAACCGCCAGTGCCGGGCGCCGGGCTCGACGGCATAGCCGTGCGGGACGCCCGGGGCGAGGACGACCAGTTCACCGGCGCCGGCCGAGGTCCGCGCACCGCCCTGCCACAGCCTTCCCCGGCCCGCGGTGGTCCAGGTGAAGAGCCAGCTCGCCGAGCCGTACGGCCGGCTGACGCCGTAGCCGGGGTTCTGGTCGAAGTGGCCGAGCACCACCAGACCGGGCGGCGGAGCGGGATCCCCGGGGTCGCCGGAGCCGCCGATGCCCCCGTTCCCAGCAGCCATGGGCAATCCGTCAGCACGCACGGGCATCCTCCTGGGCGGCTCCTGAGCCTAGCGTTCCGTACCGATGACGGCTGATGACACCTGACCGAGGAGTGCGTTCATGACAGTCACGGGCAACAGCGCCGCCGGTGCCCCCATCCTGGACCCCGCCGGCCTCATGCGATACCGGGAGGGCTTCGAGGAGGACGGTTTCACGGTGGTGCGCGGGCTCTTCGGGGCCGACGAGATCGAGCGGCTGTGCGGCGAGTTCGCGACGCTGCGGGCGGCCGGTCCGGTGCCCGGGCACTTCGAGCCGCGCGCGGACGGGCCGGGCGCCGACCCGCTGCACGTCTGGCCGCGGGTCATGCACCCCCACGAGATCAACGGCCCGGCGCGCGAGGTCCTGCTGGACGCCCGGCTGCGGACGGTGCTGGAGGCGCTCCTCGGGGAGGAGGTGCTGGCCGCGCAGAGCATGTTCTACTTCAAGCCGCCGGGGGCCCGGGGACAGGCGCTGCACCAGGACAACTTCTACCTGCGGGTGGAGCCGGGCACGTGTGTGGCCGCGTGGGTGGCCTGCGATGTGATCGACCGGGAGAACGGCGGGCTGGAGGTCGTGCCGGGCACACACCGCATGGACCTGTTCTGTCCGGAGCTCGCCGACTCGGACGTGTCCTTCGCCCGGGAGTACGTTCCGCCGCCGCCGGGGCTGGCGCCGGTGCCGGTGGACATGGCGCCGGGGGACGTCCTGTTCTTCAACGGGAGCCTGGTGCACGGCTCGCAGCCGAACCGGGCGGCCGAGCGGTTCCGCCGTTCCTTCATCGGGCACTACGTGGGGCGGTCGGCCGAGCGGATCGGACGCTTCTACCGGACGCTGGCGATGAACGGGGCGAGGGTGGAGCTGGCGGAGAGCGAGGGGGCGGGACCCTGCGGCACGGAGTTCGCGCCGCAGGGTGCCCACTGAGCCGCGAGCCGCACGTTCAGTGCCCGGCGACGGGACGGGGGCCGTAGGGGCGCTCCAGCTCCTCCAGTTCCTTGTCGCTGAGCTCGATCCCCACGGCGGCCACCGCGTCCTCCAGGTGCCCGGGCCGGGAGGCGCCGACGATCGGAGCGGTCACCGTGGGCTGCTGGAGGAGCCAGGCGAGGGCGACCTGCGCGCGGGGGACGCCCCGCTCCCCGGCGATGCGGGTGACCGCCTCGACGATGGTGCGGTCGCCCTCCTGGTAGAGGCTGCTGCCGAAGGTGTCGGTGGCGCTGCGCTCGGTCGTGGCGTCCCAGTCCCGGGTGAGGCGGCCGCGGGCGAGCGGGCTCCAGGGCAGGACGCCCACGCCCTGGTCCGCGCACAGGGGCAGCATCTCGCGCTCCTCCTCGCGGTAGACCAGGTTGTAGTGGTTCTGCATCGAGACGAAACGCGTCCAGCCGTTCAGCCGCGCGGTGTACTGCATCTTGGAGAACTGCCAGGCGTACATCGAACTCGCCCCGATGTAGCGGACCTTGCCGGCCTTGACGACGTCGTGCAGGGCCTCCATCGTCTCCTCGACCGGGGTGTGCGGGTCGAAGCGGTGGATCTGGTAGAGGTCGACGTAGTCGGTGCCGAGGCGGGTGAGGCTCTGGTCGAGTTCGGTCATGATCGCCTTGCGGGACAGTCCGCCGCCGTTCGGTCCGGGCCGCATCGGGTAGTACACCTTCGTGGCGAGCACGATCTCGTCGCGGCGCGCGAAATCGCGCAGGGCCCGGCCGACGATCTCCTCGCTGGTGCCGTCGGAGTACATGTTGGCCGTGTCGAAGAAGGTGACGCCCGCTTCGACCGCCTGCCGGATCAGCGGGCGCGAGGCCTCCTCGCCGAGGGTCCACTCGTGCGGGCCGCGGTCGGGCAGACCGTAGGTCATGCACCCCAGACAGATCCGTGAGACGTCCAGGCCCGTCGAACCGAGCTTCACGTACTGCATCGTTGCTGCTCCTGCCTTCGGAGGGATTCCACGGGGAGCGTACGTGTTCGCGTGTACTCGAAGACCAGGCCGTACGGAGCGCCTGACGGGCCGTCACCGCTGCCGCCCGGCGTCCGGCCGTCAGCCCCCTCCGACCAGGTCCAGGGCCCGTTCCCACGCGAACTCCGGCCGGCCGCCGTCCTCCCCGGGCTCTCCCGCGTACGGCTCGCCGAACCGCACGCCCATCCCGCGCAGGCGTCCGACGCTGTCCCGGTAGGCGGGGTGGGCGGCCAGCGCGTCGGCCACGCACGGCAGGACGGCGACCGGCACGCCGAGCCCCGCGACCTCGCAGAGAGTGCCCAGGGCGAGGGTGTCGGCGATGCCGGCCGCCCACTTGTTGACGGTGTTGAAGGTGGCGGGCGCGACCACCACGGCGTCGGGTGCCGGAAAGGGGCGCGGTTCGCCCGGAGTTCGCCAGGTGGAGCGGATCGGACGGCCTGTCTGCGCCTCGACGGCGGCGGTGTCGAAGAAGCCGTTCATCGCGACGGGCGTCGCGATCACGCCCACCTCCCAGTCCTGTTCCTGAGCGGCGGTGATCAGCTTGCTGACGTCCGCGGCGACGCCTGCGGCGCAGACGACGACGTAGAGGAAGGGCTTGCGGGCGGCCTGTTCGGTCATCCGGGAAACCCTAGCGACCGCCCGGACTCACCGGACGGGGAACGTCTCTCCGCGCTCCGACTCCGGCCGGGGGCCGTGGATCCGGCGCTCCTTCTCCTCGATCCGCACGTCGTTGATGCTCGCCTCGCGGCGGGTCATCAGGCCGTGCCCGTCGAACTCCCACAGTTCGTTGCCGTAGGAGCGCCACCACTGCCCGTCGGTGTCGCGGCACTCGTACTGGAAGCGGACGGCGATCCGGTTGCCGTCGAACGCCCACAGGTCCTTGCGCAGGGCGTACTCCCGCTCGCGTTCCCACTTGCGGGCCAGGAACTCGGCGATCTCGGCGCGGCCGGTGACGAAGGTGTCGCGGTTGCGCCAGACGGAGTCCGGTGAGTAGGCGAGGGAGACCTTGTGCGGGTCGCGGGTGTTCCAGGCGTCCTCGGCGGCCTGCACCTTCTGCGCGGCGGTCTCGCGGGTGAAGGGCGGCAGCGGCGGGCGGTCGGTCATGAATCCTCCCCGGAAGCAAGGGAGAACGAGCGTTCTCCCCTCGGCTGCTACCGTAGGAGAACGCTCGTTCTCACGTCAAGGAGGGTCGCGATGGACAGCGCAGTGGCCAGGGAGCGGGCACTGGACGCCGCCGAGGAGCTGTTCTACGGACGCGGTGTGCAGGCCGTCGGCATGGACGACGTCCGCGGCACCTCCGGGGTCTCGCTCAAGCGGCTCTACCAGCTGTTCCCGGCGAAGGAGCACTTGGTGGAGGCGTACCTGGAGCGACGCGACGCGCGCTGGCGCGGGGAGCTGGCCGCGTACGTCGAGCGCCGCGAGGAACCGCGGGAGCGGATCCTGGCCGTGTTCGACTGGCTCGGGGAGTGGTTCGGCGAACCGGGTTTCCGTGGCTGCGCCTGGCTCAACGCGTACGGCGAACTGGGGGCCACATCGGCGCGCGTGGCCGCCCAAGTGCGGTCGCACAAGCGGGCGTTCCGGGAGTACCTGATCTCGCTCGTGGCGGCGGCGGGGCTGCCCGGCGCGCTGGCCGGGCAGCTGTTCCTGCTGACCGAGGGGGCCATGGTCACAGCGGGTGTGACCGGGAGCGCCGAGCCCGCGGCCGAGGCCCGCGAGGCGGCACGGCGGCTCCTGGACACCGGGTGAGCTCCCGGGTCAGCCCACCGTCTCGGACACGGTGATGGCACCGACCGGGCAGGCGCGGGCCGCCTCCCGCAGCAGCGGGCTGCCGCCGCGGTCCCTGCCGGGCAGCAGGGCGCTGTAGCCGTCGTCGTCCTGGGTGAACACGTCCGGGGCGGTCAGGGCGCACTGGCCCGCGCCGATGCAGACGTCCGTGTCGATGTCGATGTGCATGTGCGGAGGCCTCTCACCAGGTCACGGGGAGTTCCAGCATCCCCTGGATCGTGTCGCCGGGTTTGAAGGGGATCTCCTCGGCCGGGGCGGCCAGGCGCAGGGTGGGCAGCCGGGCGAAGAGGCTGTGCAGGGCGATCTCCAGCTCGGCACGGGCGAGGTTCTGGCCGAGGCACTGGTGGATACCGAAGCCGAACGCGACGTGGTGACGGGACGGGCGGTTCCAGTCGAGCCTGTCCGGGTCGGGGTAGACCGTCTCGTCGCGGTTGATGACGGAGGTCGCGAAGACCACGCCCTCGCCCTGCCGGATCGTCGTCCCGGCCACCTCGATGTCCTCCACGGCCAGACGCAGCATGCCGTCCGCGATGGACAGCAGCCGCATCAGCTCCTCGACCGCGGCCGGCAGCAGGTCCGGGTCAGCGCGCAGCTCGGCGAGCTTCTCGGGGTGCCGGAGCAGCGTGAAAGTGCCGAGCGAGATCATGTTGGCGGTCGTCTCGTGGCCCGCGACCAGCAGGATGAGGGCCATGGCGATCAGGCCCTCGCGATCGAGGTCGCCCTCGCGCAGCTGCCGGTGGACCAGGTCGTCCAGCAGGCCGGTGCCGGGGTCGCGCTGTTTGCGGTCGATCAGCTCGCCGAAGTACGTCTCCAGCCGGTCGCGGGCGTCCAGTACGTCGGCCGTCTCCGGGCCGCGCAGCAGCCGTCGCGACTGGGCCTCGAAGAAGTCGTGGTCGGCGTACGGGACGCCGAGCAGGGCGCAGATGACCATGGACGGAACGGGCAGCGCGAAGGCGCTGACCAGGTCCGCGACGGGGCCCCCGGTGATCATCGCGTCGAGCCGCTCGTCCACGATCCGCTGGATGCGTGGCCGGAGTTCGACGGCGCGCTTGAGGGTGAAGTCCCCGACGACCATCCGCCGCTGGGCGCGGTGCTCGGGGTCGTCGACGCCCAGCAGGGCCGTTCTGCGGTTGCGGATCCCGGCGAAGCGCCTGCTGGGCGCGGGGAAGCCGGGCCGATCGCGGTCGGACGACAGGCGCGGGTCGGCCAGCAGGGCGCGGGCGGTGGCGTGCCCGCTGACCAGCCAGGCCTCGCGGCCGTCGAAGAGGGTGACGCGGGTCAGGGGGCGTTCGGTGCGCAGCGCGTCGTAGGCGGCGGGCGGGTGGTAGGGGCAGGTCCTGCTCTGGGGGAAGGCGACGGGTGCGGTCGTGTCCGTCATGAAGACCTCGCAGACGAGTAGTACGTCGTGCCGATCTTCATTAGATGCCCCGGGCACCTATGGGGCGACGCGAAGTTCGGCCACGTCGCCGACGGCGCCAGGATGGCCGGGGAATGTCGCCATCCTGTTCGAGCCCCGGGGTGTGGAGCCCCGGTCGCGGTGCCGGCGCCCTCGCCCGGGCCGCGGATGAGGCGGGACCGATGCGAAAACCGGTTGTCGGTCCTGCGGGACAGGCCTCAGGATCCAGCCATGCCGACGTTCACCCTTGTCCCGCCGCTGTCCGCCGCCGCTCCCGCCGGCCGCCGACAGCAGCAGTCCGGCCGCCGGGGAGGACCGACGCCGCCGCGGTCATGACCGACGCGCTCGTCGCGGGGCTGCTCGCCGGGTACGGCATCGCCGTCCCCGTGGGCGCCGTCGGGACCTACCTCGTCTCCCTCACCGCCCGCACCTCCCTGCGCACCGGTGTCTGCGCCGCGCTCGGCGTCGCC
This sequence comes from Streptomyces sp. SID5643, assembly GCF_009872555.1. Classification (NCBI taxonomy): domain Bacteria; kingdom Bacillati; phylum Actinomycetota; class Actinomycetes; order Kitasatosporales; family Streptomycetaceae; genus Streptomyces; species Streptomyces sp. SID5643. Next base: position 3,558 of record NZ_WWIC01000274.1, on the reverse strand, counting down.
ACCGCCGACGGGCTCTACGCCCTCGCGGCCACCCTCGGGGGGACGGCCCTGGCGTCCGCGCTGCGGCCGGTGCTCGGGCCGCTGCGCTGGGTCTGCGTGCTGGTGCTGCTCGCGCTGGCGGCGTGGGGTGCCGCCACCGCCGTGCGGGAGTACCGGGGCCACCGGCTCGCGACCCGCACCTCCCCCGCTCCCCCGAGTGCCACCCGGGCCTTCCTGGGCCTGCTGGGCATCACCCTGCTGAACCCCACCACCGTCATCTACTTCGCGGCCCTCGTGCTCGGTTCCCAGGCCACCGGCCCGGCCGGTCCGCCGGCGCAGGGCGTGTTCGTGCTGGCCGCCTTCGCCGCGTCCGCGAGCTGGCAGGTGCTGCTGGCCGGGAGCGGCGCGCTGCTGGGCCGGGCGCTGACCGGCCGGCGAGGGCGGCTGGCGACGGCCCTGGCGGCGAGCGGGGTGATGACAGCCCTGGCCGTGCGGATGGCGCTCGCACCGGGATGAGATCCAGCGCGTCCGGCCGGATCCGGCGGGGTGCGGATGATTCCTGCGGGCACGGATGTTGAAGACGGGTGGCGATGAGCCACGGACGCGACGATGGGACGGATGCCATGCCTCTGGAAGGCGAGTACGAACCCAGCCCGACGCAGTGGGTGCGCAAGCAGGTGGAGCTGTACGAGAGCTCCGGCGGTACGGAGGGCACGACGCTGCAGGGAACGAAGATGCCGGTCGTCGTCCTGACCTCACGGGGCGCCAGGAGCGGCAAGCTGCGCAAGACGCCGGTGATGCGGGTCGAGCACGAGGGGCGTTATGCCGCGGTGGCCTCCCTCGGCGGGGCGCCCAAGCACCCCGTCTGGTACTTCAACATCCTGGCCGACCCGCACGTGGAGCTCCAGGACGGGCCGGTGAAGCAGGACATGACCGCCCGTGAGGTCACGGGCGAGGAGAAGGCCGCGTGGTGGGAGCGGGCCGTCGCGGCGTACCCGGCGTACGCCGACTACCAGGAGAAGACGGACCGGGAGATTCCGGTGTTCGTCCTGGAGCCGGCCCAGGGCGGCTGAGGCCGGGGCCGGCTGCCCGCCGCGGGCAGCCGACGAAAAACTTTCCGCTCCGTGGGTGTGAACCGGCCGCGACGGGGCACGCGAGGTTCAGGCCCCGCCGCGCTCCCCCGTCGCGGCGGGGCTTTCCGCTGCCTCGCGGGCGGGGCGGTCGGTCACGTCGAGGAAGATCTGGTCGGCCTCGGGCACCGTCCGGGCTATGGACCGCTTGATGCGCACGGCGACCTCCTCCACGCGCTCGCTGTCCAGGCCGGGCACCAGGTCGACGCGGGCCGCCACCAGGGCCGTGTCCAGACCGGTCTTCATCGTGAACAGCGCTTCCACACTGTCGATCTCGGGCTGGGCCCGCAGCAGCTCCCGGATCCGCCCGCTCGTCTCCGGGTCGGCCGCCTCGCCGATCAGCTGGTCCCTGGCTTCGCGGCCCAGCCGGAAGGCCACGTAGACCAGCAGCGCGCCGATCGCGAGCGAAGCGGCGGCCTCCCACACCACCTGGCCGGTGACCATGTGCAGCGCCATGCCCGCGATGGCCAGGGTGACGCCGAGCACCGCCGTGCCGTCCTCGGCGACGACCGTCCGCAGGGCCGGATCGCGCAGCCCACCGCCCTGCCGGCGCACCTGGTACAGCGCCCTCAGCAGAGAACCGCCCTCCGCGAGGAGGGCGATTCCGAGCACGATCAGGCCGGCCACATAGCCGCCGAGTTCCTCCTCCGCACCGCTCGTCAGGGCTTCGAAGCCCTGGAAGAAGGAGAAGCAGCCGCCCATGACGAAGATCCCGACAGCCGCGAGGAGCGACCAGAAGAACCGCTCCTTGCCGTAGCCGAAGGGATGCCGCCGGTCGGCGGGGCGGCGGCTGCGGCGCAGCGCCGCGAGCAGGAACACCTCGTTCAGGCTGTCGGCCACCGAGTGGGCCGCCTCGGACAGCAGGGCGGGCGACCCCGCCGCCAGGCCGCCGATGGCCTTGGCCACCGCGATCACCAGATTGGCCGCGAGCGCCACCAGCACGGTGACGCGTGTCTTGTGATCACTTCCTTCATCAGTCACCCACGCCGATTGCCCCGGTCGGGGGTACTCACACCGTGCCGTCGGCGGAAAACGGGGAACGCGTTCACCAGGGCCCACGTACGGCAAGGAGGTCATTCCCATGAGCCGCGACGACGGCGACGGCGACGACGGCAACACAGCCTATGGAAGGAGGGCGTTCAAACGGTCCAAGGCGCATTTCGCGGACCGGGTCACCGCGGACGGCCGGGACGGCTGGCCGGTGGAGGCCGGCCGCTACCGCCTGGTCGTCAGCCGTGCCTGCCCCTGGGCGAGCCGGTCGCTGGTCTCCCGGCGGCTGCTCGGTCTGGAGGACTCCCTGTCCCTGGCCGTGGCCGACCCGATCCAGGACGACCGCAGCTGGCGCTTCACGCTGGACGAGGACGGACGCGACCCGGTCCTCGGCATCCGCTTCCTGAGTGAGGCGTACGACCGCCGGGAGTCGGACTATCCGGGTGGCGTCAGCGTGCCGGCGCTCGTGGACGTTCCCAGCGGCCGGCTGGTGACCAACGACTACCAGCAGCTCACCCTCGACCTCGCGACCGAGTGGACGGCCCTGCACCGGGACGGCGCGCCCGATCTGTACCCGGACGCGCTGCGCGACGAGATCGACGAGGTGATGGCGGACATCTACGAGGACGTCAACAACGGCGTCTACCGGGCGGGCTTCGCCACCGGGCAGGAGGAGTACGAAGCCGCCTGCACGGGTGTGTTCCGGCGGCTGGAGCTGCTCGCGAAGCGGCTGGAGGGGCAGCGCTACCTCGTCGGAGACACCATCACCGAGGCGGACATCCGGCTGTTCACCACGCTGGTGCGTTTCGACGCGGTCTACCACGGTCACTTCAAGTGCAACCGCTGGAAGCTGACGGAGAACCAGGTGCTGTGGGCGTACGTCCGCGACCTGTACCAGACCCCCGGGTTCGGCGACACCGTCGACTTCGACCACATCAAGCGCCACTACTACCAGGTGCACACCGGCATCAACCCGACCCGCGTCGTCCCTGTGGGCCCGGACCTGTCCGGCTGGCTGACCCCGCACCACCGCGAGGAGCTGGGCGGCCGGCCGTTCGGTGACGGCACACCGCCCGGGCCGGTCCGTGCCGAGGAGCGGATTCCGGCGGCGCACACCCCCTGACCACTTCACTACCCTCAGCCATCTAGGAGTTGCCGTGGCAAAGAAGAAGAAGATGTCCCTCGCGTACCAGCCGCTCGGATTCGTGCTCGGCTGGTCGGGCGGCTGGCTGGCCGGGCTCGCCTTCCGCAAGACGTGGATGGCGATCCGGCACGAGGAGGACGCGCCCGACGCCCTGGACAAGGACCGCGGCTGGGGCGAGGTCCTCCTGGCCGCCGCGATCCAGGGCGCGATTTTCGCCGTAGTGCGCAGCGCCGTGGACCGCGCGGGCGCCAAGGCCATCGAGCGTTCGACCGGCACCTGGCCGGTCGGCGAGAAGGGCGGCCGGGACTGACCGCC
>NZ_WWIC01000273.1:0-12651 GCF_009872555.1 Streptomyces sp. SID5643 | reverse complement strand
GCCGGCGGCTGGCCGGCTGCGGCCTCGGGCCTGCGGCACGCGGCCGAGACGGCCACGGCGGCCCAGGGCCTGCCGGACCGGCCCTGGTACGACGCCCGCCGCCTCGACATCGACCTGCTGCTGTGGCGGCTGCGCGACCACGAGGACCTGGCGGCCTTCGTCGACCGCGCCCTCGGCCCGCTGCTGGAGCACGACCGCCGCTCCCGGCCGCCGCTGCTGCCCACCCTCACGACCTACCTCGCCCACGCGGGACGCAAGGCGGAGACGGCCCGCGAGCTGCACCTGAACCGGCAGACCCTGTACAACCGCCTGGCCCGCATCGGGGAGTTGCTGGGCACCGACCTGGACGACCCGCAGACGGTCCTGGCCCTGAGCCTGGCCCTGCGGGCCCGCAGGCACGTGTCGTAAGGGCTTCTACGGAAGCGGCCGGGGCTGTGTCAACTCGTCGTACACGCTGAGCACTTGGGCGACCGTCTCGTCCTCGGTCGGCCAGCCGGCGGCCTGCCGGGCGCCCTTGGCCGCCAGCAGGTCCCGCCGTTCCCGGTCGCCGAGCAGCCGCACGACGGCGTCGGCGAGGGCTTTCGCGTCGCCGTACGGGACGAGTTCGGCCGCGTCGCCGACGAGTTCGGGGATACCGCCGACCTCCGTCGCGACGAGCGGCACGCGTGCGTGCAGGGCCTCCTGGGCGAGGACCGAGCGCGCCTCCCAGCGGCTCGGCAGCAGGGCGAGGTCGGCCGCGGCGAGCAGGTCGGTGATGTCCTCGCGCCGCCCGATGAGCCGGACCGGCAGCCCCTCCTCCTCGATCCGCGCCTGGAGCTCACCGCGCAGCGGGCCCTCTCCGGCGATCACGACCAGCGGCACGGGATCGAGACGGCGCCAGGCACGCGCGGCGTCCAGCAGCACGTCGTATCCGCGGTGGCGCTCCAGGGAGCCGACGGCCATGAGCAACGGCCGTCCGATGGCGCCGAGTTCGGCGCGCACCTTGGGCCGCCGCCGGTCGGGGTCGTCGGGCTCGCGTGGCCTGCGGGGACCGGGCAGCGCGACGGCCGCGAGCCGGGCGTCCCGCGCGCCGGTGGTCCTGGCCCGGTCCACGAGCGCCGAGGTCGTCCCCAGCACCACCGTGGCCGCCTTCACGACCCTTCGCTCCAGCACGCGCAGCATGTGGGCCCGCGCGCCGTCGGCGTGCGCCCGGTCGTGCCACGTCACCACCAGCGGAGTCCGCACGCGTCGCCCGCTGAGGGCGAGCACGGTGCGGAAGGAAGCGTGCAGCCCGTGGGCGTGCACCAGATCGGCGTTGGCGCAGGCCGCCCGCAGCGCGGCCACCGACACCGGGTCGCTGCTGCGCGGCACGTGCACGTGGTCGGCCCCGACGCCGCTGAAGTCGTAGGCGTGATCGGCCTCATAGGGGGCGCACACCGTGACTTTCACGCCCCGCGCGACGAGCCCCGCGGCCAGCGAGCGCACATGCGCACTACTGGCGGCATTGCCGCCGCCCAGCACCTGCACGGTGCGCAGCGGCAACTGGCCATGCGGTGAGTGGCTGCTCACGGGGGTCACGTGGCCGGGCTCCTGGTTCGGGTCGGGCGGTCACGACGCGGTTTCGCACGCGTACTCCGCCAAGGATGCCAGGAGACAAGGGTGTTCCGGGAACGCCGGAACCCCTGCGCCGCGGCACCGGGGCGCGGCACCGGGGGAATGCTCCGGGCCGGGTCACCCACACGAGTGAAATCGGGTGACCCGCCCGGCCTTGCCGCACCACCGCCGGTGCGCCGCTCCGGCTAGCCGTCCGCCCGGGCCGCCGCCAGCAGCTCCTCCGCGTGTGCCCGGGCCGTCTCGGAGTCCTCCTGGCCGGCGAGCATGCGGGACAGCTCCCGGACCCGGTCCTCACCTTCGAGGACCTTGACGCCGGAGCGGGTCACGGACCCGTCGTTGGTCTTCTCGACCAGCAGCTGCCGGTCGGCGAAGGCGGCCACCTGGGGCAGGTGCGTCACGACCACGACCTGCGCGGTCTTCGCCAGCCGCGCGAGCCGTCGGCCGATCTCGACCGCCGCCTTGCCGCCGACGCCGGCGTCGACCTCGTCGAAGAGGTACGTCGGCACCGGGTCCGTCCCGGCGAACACGACCTCCACGGCCAGCATCACGCGCGACAGTTCACCGCCGGACGCGCCCTTGGCGATCGGCCGCGGCGGCGCACCCGGGTGCGGGGCGAGCAGCAACTCGACCTCGTCGGCGCCCGCGGGACCGTAGGCGACCGGACGCCCGCCGACCTCGACGCCGTCGGGGTCCTCGGTCTGCCGGATGTCGAAGGACACGCGCGCGTGCGGCATGGCGAGCGAGGCCAGCTCGGCGGTCACGGCGGCGGCGAACCGCTCGGCGGCCTCCGTCCGGGCATCGGTCAGCGCCTGTGCCAGCCCGCCCAGTTCGGAGCGCAGCGCGTCCCGTTCGGCGGTCAGCTCCCCGATCCGCTCGTCGTCGCCGTCCAGTTCGGTCAGCCGGGCGGCGCTCTGCTCGGCCCAGGCCAGCACGGTGGCGATGTCCTCGCCGTACTTGCGCGTCAGCCCGGTGAGCGCGGCCCGCCGCTCCTCGACGGCCGCCAGCCGCAGCGGATCGGCGTCCAGATCGTCGGCGTACCCCGCCAGGTCGCCGGCCGCGTCGCGCAGCAGGATCCCGATCTCCCCGATGCGGTCGGCGAGCGCGGCCAGCGCCGGATCGTGCGACCGTACGGCGTCCAGGGCCCGCTGCGCGCTCGCGACGAGCGTCCCGGCGTCGACGCCCTCCGGGTCCTCGGGGTTGCCCGCGAGGCCGGCGTGGGCGACCGCGGCGGCGGACGCCAGCGCCTCGGCGTGCCCGAGCCGCTCGGCCTCCTCGGCCAGCTCCACGTCCTCACCCGCACGGGGCTCGACGGCAGCGATCTCGTCCAGCCCGAAGCGCAGCAGGTCGGCCTCCTGGGCCCGCTCACGGGCCCGGGTGGTGATCTCGTCGAGCCCGGCGGCGACGGCCCGCAGCCGCTTGTACGCCTCGCCGTACTTGGCCAGCGGCCCGGCGACCGCGTCGCCCGCGTACCGGTCGAGCGCCTGCCGCTGCCGGGACAGCTTGAGCAGCCCCTGCTGGTCGGTCTGCCCGTGCACGGCCACCAGCTCGTCGGCGAGCTCGGCCAGCACGCCCACGGGCACGCTGCGCCCGCCCAGGTGCGCCCGTGAGCGCCCCTCGGCGGAGACGGTACGGCTGATCAGCAGGGCCCCGTCGTCGAGCTCGGCCCCGGCCTCCTCGGCGCGTACGGCGACCGCTGCGTCCCCGGGGACGGTGATCCGCCCCTCCACGACGGCCTTCCCGGCCCCGATCCGCACCAGCGCCGGGTCGGCCCGCCCGCCCAGCAGCAATCCCAGGCTGGTGACCACCATGGTCTTGCCCGCACCCGTCTCACCGGTGACCGCGGTGAACCCGGGCGACAGCTCGACGACAGCATCGTCGATCACGCCCAGCGACCGTATCCGCATCTCCTCCAACACGGACACGACCTTACGAGGTCCGAGCCTGCGAGTGCGACCGGCCCGCCCCTGTCACCCACGAGAGTGGTGATCGGCCCCTCGGCGCGCGGGGAACTGCGCGACGAGCCACAGAGCACCCGCGCCCGCCGAGGACGAGCAGCCACCCCTAATGAGGTGCGCCCCGCCACCCGGAGACCGGCAGCGCGAACTTGGCCACCAGCCGGTCCGTGAAAGATGCGTGATGCAGCCGCGCCAGCCGCACCGGCACAGCCCCCCGCCGCACCTCCACCCGCGCCCCGGGCGGCAACTCGACCGTCCGCCGCCCGTCGCACCACAGCACACCCGGCGGAATGTGGGGCAGAACCTCCACAGCCAACACAGAATCCGGCGACGTCACGAGCGGCTTCGCGAACAGCGCGTGCGCGGAGATCGGCACCATCAGCAGCGCCTCGACCTCCGGCCACACCACCGGCCCGCCCGCCGAGAAGGCGTACGCCGTCGACCCCGTGGGCGTCGCACACACGATTCCGTCGCAACCGAACCCCGTCACCGGACGCCCGTCGATCTCCAGGACGATCTCCAGCATCCGCTCGGCGGACACCTTCTGCACGGCGGCCTCGTTCAGCGCCCAGTCCGTGTGCACGATGTCACCGTTGCGGTGCACGACGACGTCGACGGTCATCCGCTCCTCGACCTCGTACGCCTTGGTGACCACCCGGTCGACGACCTTGTCGAGGTCGTCCCGCTCGGCCTCCGCGAGGAACCCGACGCGCCCGAGGTTGACGCCGAGCATCGGCACACCCGACGCCCGCGCGAACTCGGCACCGCGCAGCAGCGTGCCGTCACCACCCAGCACGATCAGCAGCTCACAGCCGTCGAGGCACTGCGGAGTGGCCTCCTTGACCAGCTCCACCTCGGCCGGCAGGGGCAGGTCGCGCGCCTCGGCCTCCAGGACGCGCACCCCCAGACCGGAGCGCAGCAGCCCCTTCACGACGAGCTCGGCACTGCGCACGGCGGCGGGCCGCCCCGTGTGGGCGAGCAGGAAAACAGTACGAGCTCGGTTCTCGGTCAACGCGGCCCCTCCGCCACTGCACGGTCTGCCTCGGCCGGGTCCAGTTCCGGTGCCCCGGACCGCAGCCACAGAAAGTATTCGACATTCCCCGACGGCCCGGGCAGCGGACTGGCCGTCACGCCCTTCACCCCGAGCCCCAGCCCCCAGGCCTTCTCGGCCACCCCCCGCACCGCCTCGGCCCGCAGCTGGGTGCTGCGGACCACTCCCCCGCTGCCGAGGCGCTCCTTGCCGACCTCGAACTGCGGCTTGACCATCATCACCAGGTCGGCGTCCGGCTTCACGCACCGCGTCAGAGCGGGCAGGACCAGCCCGAGCGGGATGAAGGACAGATCCCCCACGACAAGATCCACTGGCTCCCCATCGATCGCTTCAAGCGTCAACTCGCGTACGTTCGTACGGTCCTTGACGGTGACGCGTTCATCCTTCTGCAGGGACCACGCGAGTTGTCCGTATCCGACGTCCACGGCAACGACGTGCGCGGCGCCCGCCCGCAGCAGGACATCGGTGAAACCGCCGGTGGACGCGCCGGCGTCGAGCGCCCTGCGCCCCTGGACGGCCAGCCCCTGCGGACCGAACACCGCGAGCGCGCCGGCCAGCTTGTGGCCGCCGCGCGAGACGTAGTCGGGGTCGCTGTCGTCTTGGGCCACCACGATCGCGGCCGCGGTCTCCACCTGCGTGGCGGGTTTGGTCGCGACGGTCTTGCCGACGGAGACCCGGCCCGCGGCGATCAGCTGCGCGGCGTGCTCGCGCGAGCGCGCGAGCTTCCGGCGGACCAGCTCCGCGTCCAGACGGCGTCGTGCGACTCCTGCCACGTTCGGTTCAGCTCCTAGGTCCAGGCGGCGATCAGAGGGGGCGACCCGAAGGGTCTCGTTGAGGGGTGGTGGTCGGGTGACGGGCGGGAGCCGGAGGTCCCGGGCGTACGTCGAGCGCGGTGAGCGCGTCGCGCAGCCCCCGGTGTACATCCTCGTACACCTCGAGATGCCCGTCCGTGGCGAGGTGGTCCGCGTCGCCGAGCCGGTCCAGGGCCGCGTCCACGCCGGCGTCACCGGTCGGCGTGCGGGGCACGTTCAGGGGGGCCGGGGCGGCGGGGTCGTGTGCCGGTTCGTCCTCCGCCGCCGGCGGGGTCCCGGGAACTGCGTCGTCCATGCCACGACGCTACCGCGAACCGCTGCGGTACCGTCGATCGCGATGGCCACGATCGAGGAGTGCCGCAGCGCACTCGACAAGCTCTCGGACAACATGCAGCGCGCCGAAGGGGACGTCCGCGACGCCGCGGCCCTGGACCGCTCGGTGAGCTGCCACATCACGGACCTCGACATCACCTTCACCGGCCGGATGCGCGGCGGGCGGATCGAGGTGCACGACACCGTGCCGGGGCCGCCGCCGGGCAAGGCCGAGATCAGACTCGTCATGACCGGCGACGACCTGGTGGCCCTGGTGGGCGGCGAGCTGAACTTCGCCAAGGCCTGGGGCTCGGGCCGGGTGAAGCTGCACGCCGGTGTGCGGGACCTGCTCCAGCTCAGGAAGCTTCTGTAGCCGCGGCCCACCCGCCCGTGTGCCCGGCGCGGGCCTTGCGGGCCGCCGGCACGACCAGCGGCGTGCCCGTCTCCGGGTCGTCGATGATCTGGCAGCGCAGCCCGAAGACCTCCTCGACCAGTCCGGCCGTGACGATGTCCTTCGGCGCGCCCTCGGCGATGACCCGGCCCTCGCGCAGGGCGATGAGGTGGGTGGCGTAGCGGGCGGCGTGGTTCAGGTCGTGCAGCACGGCGACGAGCGTGCGCCCCTGCTCCTCGTGCAGCTCCGCGCACAGATCCAGGACGTCGATCTGGTGCTGGATGTCCAGGTATGTCGTCGGCTCGTCGAGGAGGAGCAGCGGTGTCTGCTGGGCGAGCGCCATGGCGATCCACACGCGCTGGCGCTGGCCGCCCGAGAGTTCGTCGACGTAGCGGTCGCCGAGTTCGGCCACGCCGGTCTGCCGCATGGACTCCTGCACGACGCGCTCGTCCTCGGCCGACCACTGGCGCAGGATGCCCTGGTGCGGGTAGCGGCCGCGGCCGACCAGGTCGGCGACCGTGATGCCGTCGGGCGCGATGGACGACTGGGGCAGCAGCCCGAGGGTCCGCGCGACCTTCTTCGCGGGCATCGACTGGATGACCTGCCCGTCGAGCAGCACCCGGCCCTCGCTCGGCTTGAGCATCCGCGACAGCGCCCGCAGCAGTGTCGACTTGCCGCACGCGTTGGGGCCCACGATCACGGTGAAGGAGTTGTCGGGTATCGCCACCGACAACCGCTCCGCGATGACCCGCTGGTCGTAGGCGAGGGTGACGTTCTCGGCGGACAGGCGGTTCACGGTGCTCCCTTGGTTGTTCAGTCCGCTGGTGCTCTTCTCCACCCCTGCGCTCATATCCGGCCCGCCCTGCGCTCGCTGACCAGCAGCCAGAGCAGGTAGACCCCGCCGAGCACACCGGTGACCACGCCCACGGGCAGCTGCTCGGCGCCGAACGCCCGCTGCGAGACCCAGTCGGCGACGACCAGCAGCGCCGCGCCCATGCACAGCGAGGGCAGCAGGTTCGGCCCGGGCGAGCGGGTCAGGCGCCGGGCCAGCTGCGGCGCGGTGAGCGCGACGAAGCTGACGGGACCGGCCGCGGCGGTGGCGGACGCGGTGAGCAGCACGGCCGCCACCATCAGCAGCAGCCGTACGCGCTCGACCCGCACCCCGAGGGCGTACGACACGTCATCGCCCATCTCCATCATCCGCAGCCCGCGCGCGTTGACCAGGACGAGCGGCACCAGGACGGCGGTGAGCGCGAGCAGCGGCCACACCTGGTCCCAGTCCCGGCCGTCGAGGGACCCGGTCATCCACACGACCGCGCGGGCGGCGTCCACGATGTCGGACTTGGTGAGCAGGTAGCCGTTGACCGCCGTGACGATCGCGGAGACGCCGATACCGACCAGGACCAGCCGGTAGCCATGCACACCCCGCTTCCAGGCGAGCACATAGATGGCGAGTCCGGTCACCAGGCCGCCCACCAGCGCCCCGGCCGCGACCTGGTTGGCGCTCCCGGAGCCCAGCACGATCACCACGAGCGCGCCGGCCGTCGCCCCCTGCCCGAGACCCAGCACGTCCGGACTGCCCAGCGGATTGCGGGAGATGGCCTGGAACAGGGCCCCGCCCAGTCCGAGCGAGGCGCCGACCAGCAGCCCGACGAGGACCCGCGGCAGCCGCAGCTCGGTGACGATGAACTCCTGGCCCGGATTGCCCTCGCCGACCAGCGTCCGCAGCACGTCGGCCGCCGGGATCGGGAAGTCGCCGGTGCCGATGAGCACGACACTCGCCACGAGCGCCGCGAGGATCAGCAGGAGCACGACGGTGACGGCCCGCGCGTCCAGACGTATTGAGAGGCCGCCCGGCGTCCGCACGGCACGGTTGGTGGTCTTCACAGCTGCGCCGTCCTCCGCCGTCGTACGAGAAAGATGAACACCGGACCGCCGAGGATCGCGGTGACGATGCCCACCTGGAGCTCCGAGGGCCGGGCCACGATCCGGCCGATGACATCGGCTCCGAGCAGCAGCACGGGCGACAGGATCGCCGCGTACGGCAGAATCCAGCGCAGGTCGGGCCCGGTGAAGGAACGCACGGCGTGTGGCACCATCAGCCCGACGAACACGATCGGCCCGCACGCGGCGGTCGCGGCCCCGCACAGCACGGTCGCGGCCAGCATGGACAGCGCCCGCGTGCGGTTGAGGTCGGCGCCGAGGGCCTTGGCGGTGTCGTCGCCCATGGCCATCGCGTTGAGCGGCCGGGCGAGCGCCAGTGCCAGGACCGTGCCGGTCAGCAGGAACGGCAGGACCTGCGTGATGGTCGAGTCGGTCGCCGAGGCCAGCGAACCGACCGTCCAGAAGCGCATCTTGCCGAGCGCCGCCTCGTCCATGATCATCACAGCCTGGAGGTAGCCGTACAGCGCGGCGCTGATGGCCGTGCCGGCGAGCGCGAGCCGCACCGGTGTCGCCCCCCGGCTGCCGCCGAGGAACCACACCAGCGCCCCGACCGCGGCAGCGCCGAAGAACGCGAACCACACGTAGCCGCTGAGCGAGGTGACCCCGAAGTACGTAAGGGCCGTGACGACCGCGGCGGACGCACCGGCGTTGATGCCGAGCAGACCCGGGTCGGCCAGCGGGTTGCGCGTGAGGGCTTGCAGGACCGCCCCGGCCAGGCCGAGCGCGGCGCCCGCGAGCAGCCCGAGCACGGTCCGCGACAGCCGCTCCGCCACCACGACGTCCCCATAGGTCCCCGAGTCCTCGAACAGGCCGTGCCAGACCTGGCCGAGGGACAGCTCTTTCGCACCGATCGCGATACTCGCCAGCGCGACGAGTACCAGGATCGCGACGGCCAGGAGCAGCCCGAAGACTCGCACCGCCCGTCGGGTCGGGGGCGCGGGGGCGCTCTCCGCGCGCTGTTCAGGGGGACTCTCGACCAACACGCTGGTTAGGTTAGCCTACCCTCGCATTCGAGCAAGATTCGGTTCCGGGCCCCTCCCCGGGTGCCCGGCCCGGACGCTGACAGGCGCTCAGATACCCAGCCGCGCCAGCGCCTTCCCTCCGTCCAGCCCACACCCACCCTCACCGGCTGCCGTCCACGCCGCGGCGCACAACGCGCGCAGCCCGTCCAGAGCCTCACCCTCCCCGTCGATCTCCAGCCGGTCCGCACCGGACGTCGCCCTCCAGCCACCGCACCGGAATGCGCCCTCGCCCGCTTCGACGACCTCCGGCTGAGGGCCGAGCATCCCGCGCAGATCCGCGTCCACATACGTCGGCCGGTGCTGCGCAGGCGCGGCCAGCAGCCGCGCGCCGTCGGTGACACCGGTCAGGACCAGGAGCGAATCGACGCCCCCGTTGAACGCGCCCTCGATGTCCGTGTCCAGCCGGTCTCCCACCACCAGCGGCCGCTGCGCGCCGGTCCGCAGGATCGTCTCCCGGTGCATCGGGGGCAGCGGCTTGCCCGCCACCTGCGGCTCGGCGCCCGTGGCGATCCGGACGACCTCCACCGCGGCGCCGTTGCCCGGCGCGATCCCCCGACCGCTCGGAATGGTCAGGTCGGTGTTGGACGCGAACCACGGCACGCCCCGGGCCACCGCGTAGGATGCCTCGGCGAACCGGCCCCACGGCAGATCGGCCCCGCCGAACCCCTGTACCACCGCCGCCGGATCGTCCTCCGCGGACTCCACCGGCACCAGCCCGCGCTCGCGCAGCGCGACCCGCAACCCCTCACCGCCGATCACCAGCACCCGGGCGCCCTGCGGCACCTGCTCACTGATCAGCCGCGCGACCGCCTGCGCCGAGGTGATGACGTCCTCCGCGCCCGTCGGTATCCCCAGCTCCGTCAGGTGCCCGGCCACGGCGTCCGGCGTCCGCAGCGCGTTGTTCGTGACGTACGCGAGCCGCATACCGCCCTCCCGGGCCCGGGCCAGCGACTCGACCGCGTGCGCGATCGCGCTCCCGCCCGCGTACACGACACCGTCCAGATCGAGCAGCGCCGTGTCGTACGCCTCGCTCAGGGCCTGCCCACTGCCCTCGGGCCTCGTCCTGACGCTCCGGCTCATCCCGCATCGCTCCTCGTTCGACGGCTTTCCCCCGATCATCCCCCATGCCACTGACAGCCGTACGATGCCGGGATGAATACAGCAGGTCACTCGGAGGCAACGGCGCACCGAGGCCTGGAACTCACCCCGTTCCGAGGCCTTCGTTACGACCCCGACCGGGTCGGCAGCCTAGCCGCCGTCACCTCTCCGCCGTACGACGTCGTGGTGCGCCCCGACGGCCTGCACCACCTTGAGGCCGCCGACCCGCACAACATCGTCCGACTGATCCTCCCGCAGGCCGCCACGCCCAGCGCCCGCAACGAACAGGCCGCCGACACCCTGCGCCGCTGGCTGTCCGAGGGCGTCCTGACCACCGACCCGGAACCGGGTCTCTACGTCTACGAGCAGCGGGACGGCGACGGCATGCTGCAGCGCGGCATCATCGGCGCCCTGCGCGTGTCCGACCCCGCCGAGCAGGTGGTGCTGCCGCACGAGGACGTCATGCCGCACATCGTGGCCGACCGCGCCGCCCTCATGCGCGCCACTTCGGCCAACCTCGAACCCCTCCTGCTCACCTACCGGGGCGATGACGCGACGGCTGCCACGGCCGACCTGATCGAGCGCACCGTCGAACAGCCTCCGCTCCTCGCCACCACCACGGAGGACGGCTTCCACCACCGGCTGTGGTCGGTCACCTCTCCCGAGGACCTGGCCACGATCCGGACCGGCCTCGGCCGGCACCAGGCCCTCATCGCCGACGGCCACCACCGCTGGGCGACCTACCGCCGCCTCCGCACGGAGCACCCCTCGCCCAGCCCGTGGGACCACGGCTTGGTCCTCCTCATCGACACGGCCCGGTACCCGCTCCGGGTCCGCGCCATCCACCGGCTGCTGCACGACCTGCCGGTCGGCGACGCCGTCGCAGCCCTGAAGGGCCGTTTCCGCGTACGCCGGCTCGAAGTCCCCCTCCCCGAGGCCCTGGACGCCCTGGCCGACGCGGCCGGCGCCGGCAACGCGTTCCTGCTGGCCGGGGACGGCGCCTTCCACCTCGTCGACCAGCCGGACCCCGGCCTGCTGGCCCGCACGGTCCCCGCCGACCGCCCCGAAGCCTGGCGCACCCTGGACGCGACGGTCCTGCACGCCACGCTCCTGGAACACGTCTGGCGCATCCCCGAGGACTCCCCCGCCCACATCGCCTACATCCACGACACGGCGGCCACGGTGGAGAAGGCGGAACGCGACGGCGGAACGGCCGTGTTGATGCACCCGGTCCGCGAGGAGGTCGTCCGCGACCTCGCCCGCCAAGGCGTGACGATGCCCCGCAAGTCGACGTCGTTCGGCCCCAAGCCGGCCACGGGCCTGGTGCTGCGGGCGCTGGACCTCTGACGGGGCGAAGCCGGTGACGGCATGACGAAGGGGCGGGCCCCGGGCCTCACGGCCGGGATCCAGCCCCTCCTTCGACGGACGTCAGTCCTTGTCGTCCTGGTCGCCGTCCTCGTCGTCGTGCTTGTCGTCGTCCTTGTCCACGCTCTCCTCGGACGGAGCCGGAGCCCGGACCTCATCGTCCGCGTCCTCGGCCATGGCGTCGACGAACTCCACGCCGTCCAGCTCGGCAAGCCGGTCCGAGGCGTCGGTGCTGCCGTCGCGGTCGGCCTCGACGGCCTTCGCGAACCACTCCCGCGCCTCGCTCTCCCGCCCGGCGGCAAGCAGCGCGTCGGCGTAGGCGTACCGCAGTCGCGCGGTCCACGGCTGCACGGAGTTCGCGGCCAGCTCCGGGCTTTGCAGCGTCACGATGGCCGCGTCCAGCTGCCCCAGGTCCCGCCGCGCGCCGGCCGCGACGAGCCGCATCTCGACCTGCCCGGCCTTGTCGAGCTTGTGCACCTCGGGCGCCCCGGCCATGTCCAGCGCCTTCTCCGGCCGCCCGAGCCCGCGCTCGCAGTCGGCCATGACGGGCCACAGGTCGATGTTCCCGGTCATCCGCTTGGCGGCCCGGAACTCGGCCAGCGCCTCGCCGTACTTCTGGTTGGCGTAGGCGGCGAACCCGGCGGCCTCCCGCACGGCGGCGACACGCGAGGCCAGCCGCAGCGCGACCCTGGAGTAGCCGTAAGCACCCTCGGGGTCCTCGTCGAGGAGCCGCGCGACCATCACCAGGTTCCTGGCGACGTCGTCCGCGAGCGTCTTGGGCAGGCTCTGCAACTCCTGCCGTACGTCCTTGTCGATCTCGTCGCCGGTGACGTCCTCGGGGATCGGCAGCCGCTTGATGGGCTCCCTGTCCCGGTCCCGCTCCTCACGGAACCGGCCGGGCCCACGCCGGTCGTCCCGGCCGCGGAAACCGCCCCGGTCACCGTCGCGCCGGTCGCCGTCACGCCGGAAGGACGGACGGTCGCCACGGTCGTCCCGACGGGGCCCGCGTCCGCCGCGGTCGTCGCGGCCGCGGAAGCCCCCGCGGTCGTCCCCACGGCGGTCATCACGGCGGTCATCACGGCGGTCGTCACGGCGGTCGTCACGGCGG
>NZ_WWIC01000272.1:0-27440 GCF_009872555.1 Streptomyces sp. SID5643 | reverse complement strand
GTAGCGCCGGTTCGAATCCGGTCGGGGGTACACATCACAAGAAGGCCCCTCACTTCGGTGAGGGGCCTTCTGTGTATGCCTCAGGGGCGAGGGGAACTGCGCGGACAACCACTGACGGCCGCATGCGACGACGAAACCGTCCCTGTCGTGGCGCTGTGTCGGGGAAAGCCTGCCGCGGCGTTGAGGCGAGCCCTCCCCGGAACACCTGGTCGCTTCAGCCGGTACGCCGCAATGCCTCGGAGAGCCGCCCGGCGGCGTCGATCACAGCCTGTGCGTGCATCCGGCCGGGGTGCCGCGTGAGGCGCTCGATGGGGCCCGACACCGACACGGCGGCAACCACCCGGTTCGACGGCCCCCGCACCGGCGCGGACACCGACGCGACGCCCGGCTCCCGCTCACCGATCGACTGCGCCCAGCCCCGCCGCCGCACACCCGACAGGGCCGTCGCCGTGAAGCGCGCGCCCTGCAGGCCGCGATGCAGCCGCTCCGGCTCCTCCCAGGCCATCAGGATCTGCGCCGAGGAGCCGGCCTTCATCGTGAGCGTCGAACCGACCGGGACCGTGTCCCGCAGACCGGACAGGCGCTCCGCCGCGGCGACGCAGATGCGCATGTCGCCCTGACGGCGATAGAGCTGCGCGCTCTCGCCCGTGATGTCACGAAGGTGCGTGAGCACCGGGCCGGCGGTGGCGAGGAGACGGTCCTCACCCGCGGCCGCGGCCAGCTCTGCCAGACGAGGGCCGAGAATGAAACGGCCCTGCATGTCACGCGCCACCATGCGGTGGTGTTCCAGGGCCACGGCCAGGCGGTGGGCCGTGGGTCGTGCCAGTCCGGTGGCACCGACCAGTCCCGCGAGGGTGGCCGGGCCGGACTCCAGAGCGCTCAGGACGAGGGCCGCCTTGTCCAGAACGCCGACGCCGCTACTGTTGTCCATGAAACGATACTCGCGTCTCACTCTGTGAAACGCAAGTTCAATTTTCCGTGGAACGCGCCACCCTGGAATCACGAAGTCACAACGGCCCGTGACGTAAGGGCCTGGTGGCGTGTGCCCGTTATCAGGGGAACGGGTGCCGCCGCCTCAGGATCTCTAGTTGGGTCGGCGGACCGTAGCCGGCCGGAGGGAACAGCGATGGGTAGGACACTCGCGGAGAAAGTCTGGGACGACCACGTCGTCCGGCGCGCGGAGGGCGAGCCCGACCTTCTCTTCATCGATCTGCACCTGCTGCACGAGGTGACCAGCCCGCAGGCCTTCGACGGCCTCCGCAAGAGCGGCCGCCCCGTGCGGCGCCTCGACCTCACCATCGCCACCGAGGACCACAACACCCCCACCCTGGACATCGACAAGCCGATCGCCGACCCGGTCTCGCGCGTGCAGCTGGAGACGCTGCGCAAGAACGCCGCCGAGTTCGGGGTGCGCCTGCACCCGCTGGGCGACGTCGAGCAGGGCGTCGTGCACGTGGTGGGCCCGCAGCTGGGTCTGACCCAGCCCGGCACCACCGTGGTCTGCGGTGACTCCCACACCTCCACGCACGGCGCGTTCGGTGCGCTGGCGTTCGGCATCGGCACCTCCCAGGTGGAGCACGTGCTGGCCACCCAGACCCTGCCGATGTCGCGGCCGAAGACCATGGCGATCACGGTCGACGGTGAACTGCCCGAGGGCGTCACCGCCAAGGACCTGATCCTGGCGATCATCGCGAAGATCGGCACGGGCGGCGGGCAGGGCTACGTCCTGGAGTACCGCGGCGAGGCCATCGAGAAGCTCTCGATGGAGGCCCGGATGACCATCTGCAACATGTCGATCGAGGCCGGCGCCCGCGCGGGCATGATCGCCCCGGACGAGACCACGTTCGCCTACCTCAAGGGCCGCCCGCACGCCCCCGAGGGTGCCGACTGGGACGCGGCGGTCGCGTACTGGAAGACGCTGAAGACCGACGAGGACGCGGTGTTCGACGCCGAGGTCGTCATCGACGCCTCCGCGCTGTCGCCGTTCGTCACCTGGGGCACCAACCCCGGGCAGGGCGCGCCGCTTTCGGCGTCCGTCCCCGACCCTGCTTCGTACGAAGACGCATCGGAGCGCTACGCCGCCGAAAAGGCCCTGGAGTACATGGGGTTGGAGGCCGGGCAGCCGCTGCGTTCCATCAAGGTGGACACCGTCTTCGTAGGCTCGTGCACCAACGGCCGCATCGAGGACCTGCGTGCCGCGGCCGAACTGCTCAAGGACCGCAAAGTCGCCGACGGTGTACGGATGCTGGTCGTCCCGGGTTCCGCGCGGGTCGGTCTGCAGGCCGTCTCCGAGGGTCTGGACGTGGTCTTCAAGGAGGCCGGCGCCGAGTGGCGGCACGCGGGCTGCTCGATGTGCCTGGGCATGAACCCCGACCAGCTGGCCCCCGGTGAGCGCTCCGCGTCCACCTCCAACCGCAACTTCGAGGGCCGGCAGGGCAAGGGCGGCCGAACCCACCTGGTGTCCCCGCAGGTCGCGGCGGCCACCGCCGTCCTGGGTCACCTGGCCTCCCCGGCCGACCTGTCCGCCGCCGACGCCCCCACGCCCGCTGGAGTCTGATCAGTCATGGAAGCCTTCACCACCCACACCGGCCGGGCCGTCCCGCTGCGCCGCAGCAACGTCGACACCGACCAGATCATCCCCGCCCACTGGCTCAAGAAGGTCACGCGGGACGGGTTCGAGGACGGGCTGTTCGAGGCCTGGCGCAAGGACGAGACGTTCGTGCTCAACCAGAGCGAGCGCCAGGGCGCGACCGTGCTGGTCGCCGGCCCCGACTTCGGTACCGGATCCTCGCGTGAGCACGCCGTCTGGGCGCTGCAGAACTACGGCTTCAAGGCCGTGATCTCCTCCCGCTTCGCCGACATCTTCCGCGGCAACTCGCTCAAGAACGGCCTGCTCACGGTCGTTCTGGAGCAGAAGACCGTGGACGCGCTGTGGGAGCTGACCGAGCGGGACCCGCAGGCCGAGATCACCGTCGACCTGGAGCGCCGCGAGGTGCGTGCCGAGGGCATCACCGCCTCCTTCGAGCTGGACGAGAACTCCCGCTGGCGGCTGCTGAACGGCCTCGACGACATCTCGATCACCCTCCAGAACGAGGGCGACATCGCCGCCTACGAGGCCAAGCGCCCGGCGTTCAAGCCGCGGACCCTCCCGGTCTGACCCCGGGCACGGCCCACCGCCTCCGGACAAGGCGACTTTCGGCCACCGCAACACCCCCTCTGTACCCCCGATCAGCCCGATCGGGGGTACAGCCGCGTCTGCACCCGAACGGCCCTGCCCACCCCCTGTTCAGCTGCCAACTTCCCGCGTTATGCCGGTGGTTGATGGGGTACGCGAGGGGTAAAGCCGTGACTTCCACGTGTGCCCGGAAGGCCGTTTGAGGCGCCAGTTGTCCCCTGCGCAGGCGACAACTCGCCCCAGATGGCACAATCTGTGCATGGAACACGACGGCCAACTCGAGCTCTATGCGGCAGTCGCGGACCAACTCAAGGAAGCGCACACAAGGGTGCGCGCACTGCAAGTCCCGGAGGGCGTACGGATGGCGCTGACCCGGAAGCTGCTGGTCATTACGGCCGCGGCCAAGCACGATCTCGCCGACGCGGCAAGGCGGCTGGAGCGGTTCTCCGCGGACCTCGACGAGGGACGAATCCCCGACGAGGAACGCTGAACCCCGCGACACCATCGAGTTCGTTGCGGCACAAGGGTGATAAGCCCGTTTCGTGTTTGATTTGCGGTATATATCTGCCTAACGTGCGAAAAAGCTTGAACACTTTCGTTCTGGCGATGTCTCCGAAGGGGAAGACGTGAACAAGGCGCAGCTCGTAGAAGCGATTGCCGACAAGATGGGCGGCCGCCAGCAGGCCGCCGATGCTGTCGACCATGTACTGGACGCCATCGTCCGCGCGGTCGTCTCGGGTGAGCGGGTCTCGGTCACCGGCTTCGGTTCGTTCGAGAAGGTCGACCGCCCGGCCCGGTACGCCCGTAACCCCCAGACGGGCGAGCGGGTTCGGGTCAAGAAGACCTCCGTTCCGCGCTTCCGCGCAGGTCAGGGCTTCAAGGACCTGGTCAGCGGCTCGAAGAAGCTCCCTCGTGGCGGCGAAGTGTCCGTCAAGAAGGCGCCGAAGGGCAGCCTGACCGGCGGTGCCGGCGCGACGGTCAAGAAGGCCGCCGCCAAGAAGGCGACGACGAAGTCGGCCGCCGCGAAGAAGACCACCGCCAAGAAGACGACGGCGAAGAAGGCCACCACGAAGACCGCGGCCGCGAAGAAGACCACGGCGAAGAAGGCGCCCGCCAAGAAGACCACGGCGACGTCCAAGACCACCGCCGCGAAGAAGACCACCGCGAAGAAGGCCCCGGCGAAGAAGGCCACGGCCAAGAAGGCGCCCGCCAAGAAGTCGACGGCGCGCAAGACCACCGCCAAGAAGACCACCGCCCGCAAGAAGTAAGGGCGCTGGAGTACTCACGCGCCGGGCCGGACTCCGCACGGAGTCCGGCCCGCGGCGTGTTCAGCACGTGGTCAGAGGGTCTGCAGGGTCACCAGAGTGATCCGGGGCGCGTCCTTCGCACCCTCCACCTCGATGCGCACCCGCTGCCCCGGACGCAGCAGACGGAGGCCCCCGGCATCGAACGCGGCCGCGTCGAAGGGCACCGGGGTGCCGTCGTCCAGGAGCACCTGCCCGCTGCGGCTTTCGGGGTCGTACGTGTACGCGGTCGCCTGCATGGCCGCAGCCTACTGCCCGGGTATCAGCAGGCGCGCGGCGGCCGCGGCCGTATGAGGGCCGACGCCCAGCGCCAGCGCGCTGCGCAGGTCCTCGCCGGTGTCCACGTCCTGGCGTACGGAATCCACCGCGGCGAGGGGCAGTTCCACGGCGCCGGACGCGCGGTGCCGGGCCCGGGAATCCGCGCCGAAGGCCGGGCGCAATTCACGGCCCGCGGCGGCGGCCAGCAGGGTCGTGCCGATTGCGGCCGCGTCCGGGAGAAAGGCGCGCGGGAATTCAGCGGCGGCTTCCAGCACCCGTGACAATTCCGCGGGGCGCAGGGCGGGAAGATCGGCGTTCAGGGCGGCCACCGCACGGGCCGGACGGGCCGACCGTACGACCCGCGTCGCGTGTGCGAGGGCGGTGTTGAGGCCGCCGCCCGGCTCGTCGGGAATGATCACAGCGCCCAATGCCGCCAGCTCACGGCCCGCCCGGGTGTCGTCCGTGACGACTGCCACATCCCCTACCGCCGGGCAGGCCAGCGCGGCCGCCACCGTGTCCTGGGCGAAGGCCAGCGCCAGGTCCGGCCGCAGCCCGTCGTCCGCGGTGTCCGCAAGCCTGCTCTTGGCCTGGGCCAGTGGCTTCAGGGGTACGACCAGGGTCCACTGCACGGGTGTTCCGTCCTCCTCTTGTCGCGGTCATTGTCACCCGGGGCCTCGGGCGGGCGGCGTGCCGGGGCGTACGGTGTTCTCGACAGACCGGCGGCCTGGGGCGACACTTGTGCGGCCCCCCGTGGCCCCGGCTTCAGGCCCTAGAGGAAGGTGTCCGCGTGCCCCGCCGCAGAATCGGCTTCTGGTACCGCTTCGCCGCGGTGATCTGCAAACCGCCGCTGGTGGTTCTGCTCAAGCGGGACTGGCGTGGAATGGAGCACATTCCGGCCGAGGGTGGATTTATCACCGCGGTGAACCATAATTCGCACATCGATCCCTTCGCTTACGCGCATTTTCAGTACAACACCGGGCGCGTCCCGCGATTCCTGGCGAAGAGCGGGCTTTTCAAGAAGGGATTCGTCGGGGCCGCGATGCGGGGCACCGGGCAGATCCCCGTCTACCGCGAGAGCACGGACGCGCTGAGCGCCTTCCGGGCCGCGATCGAGGCCGTGGACCGCGGGGAATGCGTCGCGTTCTATCCGGAGGGCACCCTCACCCGCGACCCGGACGGCTGGCCCATGACCGCCAAGACGGGGGCGGCGCGGGTCGCGCTGCAGACCAAGTGCCCGGTGATCCCCGTGGCCCAGTGGGGCTGCAACGAGTTGCTCCCGCCGTATGCGAAGAAGCCGCATCTGCTGCCGCGCAAGACGCATCGCGTGCTCGCCGGGCCACCCGTGGACCTCGCGCGGTTCTACGACCGGGAGATGACCGCGGACCTGCTGAAGGAGGCCACGGAGGCCATCATGGCCGCCGTGACGGCCCAGCTGGAGCAGATCCGGGGGGAGAAGGCGCCCGAGACGCCGTACGACCCGCGCCGGGAGCGGATCGAGCAGCGGCGCCGCACACAGGCACAGACGCAGACGCACCAGAAGTCCGGGCAGACCGTGCAGGAAGAGGGGCTGGGCAAGTGAGCAAGCCGGTCAAGGCGGCGGTCCTGAGCGCCGGTTCGTGGGGTACGGCCTTCGGCATGGTGCTCGCCGACGCAGGGTGCGAGGTCACCCTGTGGGCGCGCCGTCCGGAGGTCGTGGAGGCGATCAACTCCTCGCGGACCAATCCCGACTACTTCCCGGGCGTCGAGCTCCCGGAGAACGTGCGGGCCACCACCGATCCCGCCGAGGCCGCGGCGGACGCCGACTTCACGGTCCTGTCGGTGCCCTCGCAGACCCTGCGCGGCAACCTCGCCGAGTGGAGCCCCCTGCTGGCCCCCGACACGGTCCTCGTGTCGCTGATGAAGGGCGTCGAGCTCGGCTCCGCGATGCGGATGAGCGAGGTCATCGACGACGTCGCCAAGGTCGGCCCGGACCGGATCGCCGTGGTCACGGGGCCCAACCTGGCCCGGGAGATCGCCGCGCGGATGCCGGCCGCGGCCGTGGTCGCCTGCACCGACGAGGCCGTCGCCCAGCGGCTCCAGGCCGCCTGCCACACGCCGTACTTCCGTCCGTACACCAATACGGACGTGGTGGGTTGCGAACTGGGCGGGGCCGTGAAGAACGTCATCGGCCTCGCCGTGGGCATCGCGGACGGCATGGGGCTCGGCGACAACGCCAAGGGCTCGCTCATCACGCGCGGCCTCGCCGAGACCACCCGGCTCGGCATGGCGCTCGGCGCCGACCCGCTGACCTTCTCCGGACTCGCGGGCCTCGGTGACCTGGTGGCCACCTGCTCCTCGCCGCTGTCGCGCAACCACACCTTCGGCACCAACCTCGGCAAGGGCATGACCCTCCAGGAGACCATCGCGGTCACCAAGCAGACCGCCGAGGGCGTCAAGTCCTGCGAGTCGGTGCTCGATCTGGCCCGGCGGCACGGCGTCGACATGCCGATCACGGAGACGGTCGTCGGCATCGTGCACGAGGGCAAGCCCCCGGTGGTGGCCCTCAAGGAGCTGATGTCGCGCAGCGCGAAGCCGGAACGACGCTGAGCGACGCGAGGCCGGCGGCGCTTACTAGCGGCACTACCAACGGGTACTCTCAACGCGATATGAGCACCGAGAACCTCCCCCAGAGCCCCGAGCAGCCGCCTCGCAAGCCGCGTGTGGCCGTCGTGTTCGGCGGGCGCAGCTCCGAACACGGGATCTCCGTGGTCACCGCCGGCGCCGTCCTCAAGGCCATCGACCGGACCAAGTACGACGTCCTGCCGATCGGCATCACGCAGGACGGGCGTTGGGCGCTCACGGCGGACGAACCGGAGCGGATGGCGATCGTCGACCGGCGTCCGCCCAGCGTCGACCTGCTCGCCGAGTCCGCCGAGGGCGCGGTGATCCTCCCGGTCGACCCCGCCAGCCGTGAAGTCGTCTACAGCGAGCCGGGATCGGTGCCCAAGGCCCTCGGCGAGGTCGACGTGGTCTTCCCGGTGCTGCACGGCCCGTACGGCGAGGACGGCACTCTCCAGGGCCTCCTGGAGCTCTCCGGAGTCCCGTACGTGGGTTCGGGCGTGCTCGCCTCGGCCGTGGGCCAGGACAAGGAGTACATGAAGCGGGTGTTCACCTCGTTCGGGCTGAAGGTGGGCCCGTATGTGGTGATCCGCCCGCGGGAGTGGGAGCAGGACCGGGCGGCCGCCCGCAAGAAGATCGTCGACTTCGCCGGCGAGCACGGCTGGCCGCTGTTCGTGAAGCCCTCGCGGGCCGGCTCGTCGATCGGCATCACCAAGGTCGACGACCTCGCCGGCCTCGACGAGGCGATCGCCGAGGCCCAGCGGCACGACCCGAAGATCCTCGTGGAGGCCGCGCTGCGCGGCCGCGAGATCGAGTGCGGCGTCCTGGAGTTCGAGGACGGCCCCCGGGCCTCCCTGCCCGCGGAGATCCCCCCGCCCGAGGCGCAGGCGTACTACGACTTCGAGGCCAAGTACATCGACTCCACCCCGGGTCTCGTCCCGGCGCCCCTCTCCCCCGAGGAGACGGCCGAGGTCCAGCGCCTGGCGGTCGACGCCTTCGACGCGGCGTCCTGCGAGGGCCTGGTCCGCGCGGACTTCTTCCTCACCGAGGACGGCGAGTTCGTGATCAACGAGATCAACACGATGCCCGGCTTCACGCCCATCTCGATGTATCCGCAGATGTGGCAGGCGAGCGGGGTGAGCTACCCGGAGCTGATCGACCTGCTGGTGCAGGCGGCACTGCGGCGCTCTACCGGCCTGCGCTGAACCGCCCTCAAGGGGCGCGGGGAACTGCGCGATCAGCCGGGAACGGCCCGCGGACTCGGGACGGGAGCACCGGCGCGGTGCTCAGGAGGCGATCCCCTTGGGGATCGCCTTCTTCACTGCCGCGGCGAGATCGATCAGCACACCCGAGCTGTCCGCGCCCTGGGGCGCCCGGACCTCGACATACGCCTCCCGGTTGGCGGTGGTGAACACGTACCCCCCGCCGTCCTGCTCCTCCATCAGCCAGTCGACCCCGTTCACGCCCCCGGCGACGGCATCCGGATCCCGTCCCTCGGCCACCTTCGGGTCGACCATCTTCGGCGGCTGCGGCACACCGCAGCGAAGTATGATCGCCGGGCTGCCCCAGCTCGCCGTCAGTGCCGACGCGGGCTCGGGATCCTCACGGCGCTCACCGTCCACCTTCGCGGGCAGTACCTTGTCCAGGTTCCGGCACAGTTTCACGACCTTCGCGTCCGGACTGGGAACCGCCGCCGACGCGCTGTCGTCTGCTGAGGAGCAGCCCGCAACAGTGATCAACAGCGCGACAGCGGGCAGGCGGAACACGCGCAGGACACAACGGTGCCGGTGACGGAAAGAGTTCACCGGCCCAGGGTAGACGGGGGCTACAGATGGACGACCGGGCAGGTCAGGGTGCGGGTGATGCCGTCCACCTGCTGGACCTTGGCGACCACCATGCGGCCGAGGTCGTCGACGGTGTCGGCCTGCGCCCGCACGATGACGTCGTAGGGTCCCGTCACGTCCTCGGCCTGGATGACCCCAGGGATCTTGCTGATCGTCTCGGCGACGACCGAGGCCTTCCCGACCTCGGTCTGGATCAGGATGTACGCCTGTACCACGGAACCTCCAGGGCGGCCACGAGGATCATGTGGGGAAAAGGAACGCCACGGTATCGCGTCGCCGCTCGCCGCGGGGAGACCTGCGGGGACCGGGTCTTGCGCGCCGAGGTGCAGGTCCGGCAGAACTTGACGGTCACTTCGACGGTAGCGAGGACGGAGATGCCTCGCGACCGGGCACGGACAGGGACAGAAGGGGAGAAAGGGCAATGAAGGGCACTGTTGGTGAGCTCGGTGAGTTCGGGCTCATCAGGGAGCTCACCTCCCGTCTGACCACCACCCCGGCGGTCCGGGTCGGCCCCGGCGACGACGCCGCCGTGGTGGCCGCACCCGACCGCAGGGTGGTGGCGAGCACGGACATCCTGGTGGAGGGTCGGCACTTCCGGCGCGACTGGTCGACGGCCTACGACGTGGGTCGCAAGGCGGCCGCGCAGAACCTCGCCGACATCGCCGCCATGGGCGCCGTACCCACCGCGCTGCTGCTCGGCCTGGTCGTCCCGGCCGAACTGCCGGTGACGTGGCCGAGCGAGCTGATGGACGGCCTGCGCGACGAATGCCAGGTGGCGGGCGCCGCCGTGGTCGGCGGTGACGTCGTGCGCGGCGACTCGATCATGGTGTCGATCACCGCGCTCGGCGATCTGCGCAACCAGGAGCCGGTGACACGGGCGGGCGCCCGGCCCGGCGATCGCGTCGCGGTGACCGGCTGGCTGGGCTGGTCGGCCGCCGGATACGCGGTGCTGTCGCGGGGGTTCCGCTCGCCGCGGGCGTTCGTGGAGGCCCACCGGCGGCCCGAGCCGCCGTACCACGCGGGTCCGGCCGCCGCCGGGCTCGGGGCGACCGCGATGTGCGACGTGAGCGACGGGCTGATCGCCGACCTCGGGCACATCGCCGAGGCGAGCAAGGTGCGGATCGACATCCGCTCCGGGGCGATCGACATCCCGTCCCAGATGAACGACATCGGGCAGGCCGTCGGGGTCGACCCCATGCAGTGGGTGCTGACCGGGGGAGAGGACCACGCGATCGTGGCGACCTTCCCGCCGGACGTGAAGCTGCCCGCGCGCTGGAAGGTCATCGGCGAGGTCCTCAACCCGTCGGCGCTGCCCCAGGTGACGGTCGACGGGGCGCCGTGGACCAGCAAGGGCGGCTGGGACCACTTCGGAGACATAGAGTCATGATCCCGGGTGTCCTGACGGTGGCGGGCTCCGACTCCGGCGGAGGCGCCGGCATCCAGGCCGACCTCAAGACGATGCTCGCGCTCGGCGTGCACGGCATGAGCGTCGTCACGGCGGTCACCGCGCAGAACTCCCTCGGTGTGCAGGGGGCTTGGGAACTGCCCGTGGAGGCCGTGCGGGCCCAGTACCGCAGCGTCGTCGACGACATCGGCGTCCAGGCGGTGAAGACCGGGATGCTCGCCTCCGCGGAACTCGTGGAGGCGGTCGCCGAGTTGATCGCGCAGACGGACGCCCCCGCCGTGATCGACCCGGTGGGCGTCTCCAAGCACGGCGACGCCCTGCTCGCCGCCTCAGCGCTCGATTCCGTCCGTACGAAGCTGCTGCCGGTGGCCACCGTCGCCACCCCGAACCTCGACGAGGTGGCTCAGATCACGGGCGTGCGGGTGGAGTCGGAGGGGGAGATGCGGGAGGCCGCCGCGGCCGTTCTCGCGTACGGGCCGCGCTGGGCGCTGATCAAGGGCGGGCACCTGCCCGGCGACGCCGTCGATCTGCTGACCGACGGATCCGAGGAGCACTGGCTGCGGGCGCCCCGGCATGACAACCGCCACACCCACGGCACCGGCTGCACCCTCGCCTCGGCGATCGCCTCCCAGCTCGCCAAGGGGCAGTCCGTGCCGGAGGCGGTGGCGGCGGCGAAGGAGTACGTCACCGGGGCCGTCGCGGCCGGGTTCGCGCTCGGCGGCGGGATCGGCCCGGTGGATCACGGCTGGCGCTTCCGTGCGGGGCCCGAGCGCTGATGCGCGGGAGCGGGGCGCTGACGCGCCGGCCCGGTCACTGACCTCCGGACACGGCAAAGAGCCGGTCCACCAGAGGTGGACCGGCTTTGCAGCGAACCAGCAGTGGCCGCGCGCTAGCTAGCGTCAGCGCGAGACCTTGCCGGCCTTGATGCACGAGGTGCAAGCGTTCACGCGCTTCGGCGTCCCGCCCACCACGGTACGCACTCGCTGGATGTTCGGGTTCCAGCGGCGGGACGTACGGCGGTGCGAGTGCGAGATGTTGTTGCCGAAGCCCGGCCCCTTGCCGCAGACGTCGCAGTTGGCAGCCACGGGTCACTCCAAAGACTTCAGATGCACTTACGGTTGATCCCGGCAGGCCGGGATCAAGATTCTCGGGCTCTGCTGAGCCGGTCGAAATCTGAGTGGCGTTGCCAGGGGGAAGGCCCGATCAGATCGGGCAACCGGAGCAGCATACAACGGCTGCACCCGTAGAACGAAACTACCATGGCAGCTCAGGGGCCCGGCCCCTCCCTCTTCCGGTGAGCACCACCCCGGGGTCTACGCTGCGAGCCACGTCCAGCAGCTCAGGGAGGCGTAGTGGCGCAGGTGCCGCAGACATTCTTCGATGCTCTCGCGGTGCGCACCTGGTGCGGTCTCGCGCTGGAGACCCTGGGGCGGGCGCGTGAGGAGATCGACGCCATCAACGTCTACCCCGTGGCGGACGGCGACACCGGCACCAACCTGTACCTGACCGTGGAGTCGGCGGTCGCGGC
Organism: Streptomyces sp. SID5643; assembly: GCF_009872555.1. NCBI lineage: Bacteria > Bacillati > Actinomycetota > Actinomycetes > Kitasatosporales > Streptomycetaceae > Streptomyces > Streptomyces sp. SID5643. Next base: position 15,328 of record NZ_WWIC01000272.1, on the reverse strand, counting down.
CGTCGAAGCGGTGTTCGCCGGGCACGCGGCGGCCTCGGGGCCCGACGGGCCGACGCTCGCCGACGCCGCCCGGGCGATGGCGCACGGGGCGCTCATCGGCGCCCGCGGGAACTCCGGCACGATCCTCGCCCAGCTGCTGCGCGGCATGGCCCAGGTGCTGGCCGGGGACGACCCCGCCCACGCGGACGGCCAGGGGCTGCGGCTCGCCCTGCGGCAGGCGGCCGACTCCGCCCGCCGGGCCGTCGCCCATCCCGTGGAGGGCACCGTCCTCACGGTCGCCTCGGCCGCCGCCGACGCCGCGGACGGCGCCCGGGGCGACTGCGGGACCGTGGCCCGGGCCGCCTACGACGGAGCCCGCGCGGCCCTCGCCGCGACCCCGGGCCAGCTGCCCGTCCTGGAGCGCGCCGGAGTCGTCGACGCCGGAGGGCGGGGCCTGGTCGCGGTGCTCGGAGCACTGGTGGAGACGTTCACCGGGGAGAGGGCCCGGGGGATGGCGGGGGGTGCGGGCACCGGCCTCTCCAGGGGTCATCACGCGCGCGGGGAGCCGGCCGCGGGCCCTGTACCGGTCGAGGGGGTCCTGGACGAGTGCGCCGACGGTCCCGCCGCCGTGCCGGGCCAGGAAGGGCCGGCCTTCGAGGTGATCTACCTCCTGGAGGCCGAGGACGGGGCCGTTGAGCGGCTGCGGGAACGGCTCGACGCCCTCGGGGACTCCCTCGTCGTGGTCGGCGGCGACGGGCTGTGGAACGTGCACGTCCACGTGGACGACGCCGGTGCAGCCGTCGAGGCCGGAATCGAGGCCGGGCGGCCCCACCGGATCCGCATCACGCACTTCGGCGCCGGCGACGTTCACACCACCGGCGCCGAGCGGCCGCCCCGGGAACGCGCCCAGCGGGCCGTCGTGGCCGTCGTGCCCGGCGAGGGGCTGGCCGGGCTGTACACCGAGGCCGGCGCGACGACCGTGCTCGCGCGCCCCGGGGAGCCGCCCGCGAGTGGAGAGCTCGTCCAGGCCGTCCGGCGGGCCCACGCGCGTGAGGTCGTGCTGCTCCCCAACGACGCCGAGCTGCGCCACACCGCCGCGGCGGCCGCCGAGCAGGTCCGCACGGAAGGCATCCGGGTCGCCCTGATCCCGACCCGCTCGGCGGTCCAGGGCATCGCGGCACTGGCCGTGCACGAGCCGGACCGCCGCTTCGACGAGGACGTCGTGTCCATGACCTCCGCCGCCGGGGCCACCCGCTACGCCGAGGTCACCGTCGCCGAACGCCAGTCCTGGACGATGGCCGGCATCTGCCAGGCCGGCGATGTCCTGGGTCTCATCGACGGGGACGTGGCCGTGATCGGTGCGGACGTCGCCGAGACCGCCGAGACGGTCCTCGACCGGATGCTCTCGGCCGGGGGCGAGATGGTCACCCTGGTCCTCGGCGACGACGTTCCCGAGGCCGTCGCCGACCAACTGGAGGGCCGGGTCCGCGAGGGGTACCTCGCCGTCGACACGGTCGTGTACCGGGGCGGCCGGCAGGGAGCCCTGCTCCTCATCGGCGTGGAGTAGGGCGGGGGCCGCCCCGACGGAACCCGGCGGTGTGCCACGGGCCGGCGCCCGCCGGCCGCCTCGCGGTCGCCGACCGGCTCCGGCTCGCCGCCCCCGTCACAGCCGGCACCGTCCTCGTGTCCGCCGTGTTCCTGGAGCCGGGCGTGGCCGCCACGGGCCGCCACGGCACCGGGCCAGGCCGCAGACCGTCCCCTTGCAGGCCCCTCTCGGCATGCAGGTCGCCGGCGGGCTCAGTCCGGCCGCCGGCTCGGCAGCCGCAGCAGTTGCTCCGCCTCCGCCCGACGGGCCCGCACCACCTCGCCCTCGCCGTCCGCGGCCTCCGCGCCGCCGTGTCCCTCGTACGCCGCCAGCACCGCACGCGCGCGTGCCACCGCGTCGGCGGGGCGGCCCAGGTCGGCCTCCAGCCGGCCCGCGGCGAGTTCGGCGCCGGTGCGGCTGTGCAGGGCGCCGTCCCCGAGGGAGGCGAACACCTCGGCCGCGCGCACGACTTGGGCCAGCGCCTCCTCGAACACCTCGCGGACCGGGACACCCTCGGCGTCATCGGGGGCGGAGCCGGCCAGCAGGTCGCCGAACTGCCGGTGAGTGTGGCCGAGTTCGGCCATGAGCTGCTGCCGGGACTCCTCGTCGGTGGCTGCCTCCCGCGCCGCCTCGCACTCCCGGACGGCGTCCGCCATCAGGCCGCGGGCCTCTCCCAGCCCGTCCTGCGCGCGCAGCGCCAGCCAGGCGCGGGCACGCAGGGAGCGGATCAGACCGTGGGTGTTGCCCAGCTCGCGCCACAGGCCGCCCGCGCGTGCGTAGGCCTGGTCCGCCTCCGCCGCCAGTCCGGCCTGGCCGAGGGACTCCCCGGCCAGATGGGCGAGGGTCGCGTGGTCGTGCTGCTCGGGCCAGTGCCGGGCGATCTCGGCAGCCTGCAGGCGCCGTTCGGCCGCGGCCCGGTGCTCACCGAGCTCGCTCAGACAGTCGCCGAGCCACCACTGCGTCTGCACGACAGCCCCGTCGCCGTGCGTCTCGGCGGTCAGGTCGGGCAGAGCCGACTCCAGCACCTCCGCGGCCTCGGCCCACCGCCCCTGCCGCAGCAGGAAGCCGCCGAGCTGCTGTCGCGCCCATGCCCCCAGCGTCGCCGACTCGCCGGCCTCGTCGGCCCAGTGGGCGGCCTCCAGGGCATGCCGGGCGGCCTCCACGGCCTCACCCCGGCCGCCGACGACCTCGGCGAGCTGAAGATGCAGCTGGGCCCGCCCGGGCGCCTCCAGCTGCGCCCCGCCGTGCTCCAGGGCCGCCCGCAGCGCCCGTTCCGCCTCCGCCATGTCGCCGAGGTGGTGGGCCAGCGAGGCGAGCCGGGCCTCGTACTCCACCGCGAACCAGGGCAGCCCCGCGGCCGTGAACGCCGCCGCGCCCCGCGCGAACAGCTCCGCGGCCCTCTCCAGATCCCCGCCCAGCCCCGCCAGCTCGCCGAGCATCGCGCGGGCCTCGGCGACCCGGGCGGCCAGCCGTACGTCCTCCCCGGTCCGGCCCTCGACGAGCGCGAGGACCTCCCGGACGGCGGCCTCGGCCTCGGCGAGAGCCGCCGGGTCGCCCTCGGCGCCGTGCGCCCGGCGCGTCAGGATCCGGGCCCGGCTCATCACGACGGACGCCGTCTGCCGGATGCCCGTGCCGTCGGCGGCGTACAGCGCGAGGACCTCGTCGTAGGGGCCGGTCACCGCCGCCACGGCGCCGTCCACGTCACCCGCGAGTGCGCGGACGTACGCCCCACGCGCGCGTGCCGCGAGGGCCTCGCCCGGGTCGCCCGCTTGCGCGTAGAGGCCGGCGGCCCGCTCGAAGAGTTCGGCGCCCTCGGGGCCGAGGGACATCGCCTCGTGGTCGGCCATCTCGGCACGGTCGCGCGGGTCCAGTTCGGCGCCCTCGGCGGCCGCGGCGGCGGCCGCCCACGCCTCCACGGCGCCCGGCCGCAGGGTGTCCGACAGCCGCCGTGCCTCGGCCAGCAGGGCGGGCAGATCCGGCTGCCCGGTGGCGGGAACCGGAGCCGCTGCGGGAGCGGGCGGGGGAGTGGACCGTACCGAGCGCACTCCCAGCGGCAGCCGCTCCACCAGCGGTTGCCGCGCCATACGCGCGCGTGCCCGCTCACTCACGTGCGTCGTGCCGTTGCGTTCGTCGAAGCGGAACGCCAGGGCGAGGGCCACCTCGCGCGCGTGCGCGGCGAGTTCGCGGGCGGTCCACTCCCGGCCGGCCGGGCCCGGCACCTGCCGGTCGCCCAGCCCGAGTCCGGTCAGCCGGTCCATGAGCAGGGCGACCACACTCATGAAGTCCAGCTTGCTCTGCGGATGCCCGTCGTCGGTGAAGTACGCCGGCCGCTCCGCGAGCAGCTCCAGAGCCCGCGCCTCGTTACCGGTGAGCGCGCAGAACTCCACGTGCTCCGCGTAGGCGCCACGCATGCTCTCCATGGCCCGGACGAGCCGGAAGCCCCGCAGATGGTTGGCCCGGGCCTCCTCCTCGCGGCCCAGCCGCAGCAGCGGCACCAGCGACGACGCGAGGGCTGTGTGCGGCTCGTGGGCGCAGGTGTACTCGCCCTCCAGCACCGGCCCCCACAGCTGAAGCGCCTCGGCGTCCCGCCCCTGCTCCGCCTGCCACCAGCCCTGGCCGTGCAGCTCGCACGCGTGGCAGTCGGCCATGCTGTCGCGGTCGGCCGCCAGCCACGCGGCGTACGCCCGCTCGGCCCGCGCCACGTCCCCCACGTGCGCGGCCACACTGTGCTCGGCGCTGCGCACCGCCCGTTCGGAGTGCCCGGCGAGCCGGTAGCGGTGCTCCATCTCGCCGAGCCACTTCTCGATCGACGCGAGCGGGACGTGCGGCTGGTCGAGCATGCCGGCCGAGACCCACTTGAAGACCCAGTGCAGCGAGTGGGCCTCGTACTCGTCGAAGTCCTCGGGCCGTTCGTCCCACATGCGCAGCAGGCGGGCGAAGGGGACGAACATCTTCCCCTTCTCGGAGCTGTAGTTGTAGACCTTCAGCTGGTGGCCGAGCGCCTCGATCACGGCGAGCGGGACGTCCAGCTTCTCGGCCGCCGACAGCAGCTCCTCCGCGCGCGCGTTGCGGGCCGGCCCCTCCGGCTGCCCGGCGTTCTCCGCCATCGCCTCGCGCAGGGCGTCGAAATCCGTGATCTCCGTCATGTCCGACCGTCCTCGCTGTGCGTGGCCCACTCCAGGAGGCCGATGAACGCGCGATTGAGCAGCGCCGAGTCGGCCGGCCTCAGCGGTCGCTGCGCCATCAGCAGCGCCTGTCCGTAGAGCGACTCCGTGGCCGTGCCGATCAGCTCCGGGTCGGGCAGCGCGCTGATCCTGCGGACCAGCGGGTTGAGGTGGTTGAGCACCAGACGCGCCCGGGGCGCGCTGCCCCGCAGGGAGCCCAGGATCCCCGCCCACAGGTCGTCGGCCCGCTCTTCGGCGTCCGCGCGGGCCTGTTCGTGCCGGGCGTCCCGGTCGTCGAGGTGCAGCGCGGGCACGGACAGCGGGTGGAAGGCCCGCAGGACGACGTCACAGCCCAGCGGGTCGAGCCGGGCCCGGGCCGCCGCCAGGAAGGCGGACAGGGCCAGCTCCTCGGCCGGGTCGACCGCGTCCAGGTGCGCGGTCACCGTCTCCGCGTCCAGCTCGGCCACCACGGTCCCCGGCCGCACCGACGGCAACGCCTGGACCAGCTCGCTGTCGTACGTGTAGCCGCCGTTGATCACGCCGATGCCCTGCGCGGACGCGATGGGCGCCACCTGCCGGTACTCCTCGACGGTCCGCGTGAAGTGCACCACCGGGTGCCGCTGCGCGAACTCCTCCAGCGACAGCCGCCCGTCGGTCGTCTCGAACGGCAGCCACGGCAGCATCGTGCGCAGCATCTCCCGGTCGTGCCGGGCCAGCGACTTCACGCCCAGGTGGTGCACCGAGAGGAACGCGCCCAGCCGTTCCGGATCACCGGCCGCCAGCCCCGTCAGCCAGGCCCGGATCCGCTCGCCCAGCGCCTCCCGTACGGCAGCCAGCGTCTCGTCCTCGTACAGCGACTCGCGTGACGCCGTGGGCCGCAGACTGTCCGTGTCCAGCACGCAGCGCACGAAGAACGCCCAGTCGGGCAGCAGCTGTTCGGCCCGCTCGGTCAGCAGCATGCCCTTGAGGTGCACCCGGTGACCCGCACGCTGGGCCGGGCTGACCGCCGACGGCAGCACATAGGCCACCCCGCGGATGCCGGCCAGCGGCACGGACAGGTCGATCGTGTCCAGCGGGGTGAAGCCGAACAGGCCGTGGCAGTGCCGGGCGAGGGCGACGCGCCGGGCGGCCGGGCCCGGATACGGACGGTCCCAGGGCGCGGGGAGGTCGGTGACCACCTCGTCGCCGACCCGGACGTCGTACGGCAGCAGCGACCCGAAGTCCCGGGCCAGCGCCTCGACCCGCCCGGGGGCGAGCCACTCCGCGGCACCCGCCCGGGCCACCAGGTGCACGGTCGTGCCCGGTTCGGGCCGCTCGGCGTCCGGCAGCGTCCGCACGGTGTAGGAGCCGTCGTCGGCCGCCGTCCACTCCACCGGCGGCGCCCCGGGCGTGCGGGCGCTGCGGCTGACGACCCGGATCCGCTCGGCGACGACGAAGCAGGCCAGCAGTCCGATGCCGAACTGCCCGAGGAAGTCGGACCGGGCCTCCTGAAGACCCTCGGCCCGCTTGGAGCTGCGCCCGATGGTCGCGAGCAGGCTGTGCACGTCCGCCTCGGTGAGGCCCACGCCGGTGTCCTCGACCCGCAGGGCACCGCCCTCGGCGTACAGCCGGACCCGGGCCGGAGCGCCGGGTTCCGCAGCGCGTCTGGCCGTGATGGCGTCGACGGCGTTCTGCAGCAGCTCCCGCAGATACACCTTCGGACTGGAGTAGAGGTGGTGGGAGAGCAGGTCCACCAGACCACGCAGGTCGACCTGGAACGTATGAGGTGACGAGGGCGGACGGGGTGCCTGGGATGCCTGTGAGCTCTGGGAGTCCATCTTCACGGCGCCGGTGGGGGACTCGCGACGGCGCAGGGTAGGGCGGTCCCGGTGGGGCGGTGACCGCGGAAAGGGGGCCGGGAGCGCGTCATCCTATGGCCCGAACCAGCCGCCTGACCAGGGGTTTCCGCGACCTTTACGGCGGTCCGGCCGCGGCCTGGGCGCCATTGTCAGTGGCGTGGTGTGCAATGGATCTCGTGCCCGCCCTGGAAGAACCCCTGCGACAGCCGCTGAAGTCGGTGCTCGGCCCCGCCACCGCGAAGGTGATGGCCGAGCACCTCGGCCTGCTCACCGTCGGCGACCTCCTCCACCACTACCCGCGCAGATACGAGGAGCGCGGCCAGCTGACCCACCTCGCCGACCTCCCCATGGACGAGCACGTCACGGTGGTCGCGCAGGTCGCCGACGCCCGCCTGCACTCGTTCGCCTCCGCCAAGGCCCCGCGCGGCAAGGGCCAGCGCCTGGAGGTCACGATCACGGACGGCAGCGGCCGGCTCCAACTGGTCTTCTTCGGCGCGGGCGTCCACAAGCCCCACAAGGAACTGCTGCCGGGCACCCGCGCGATGTTCGCGGGCAAGGTCTCCGTCTTCAACCGCCGCCTCCAACTCGCCCATCCGGCGTACGAGTTGCTGCGCGGAGACCCGGAGGAGTCCGTCGAGACCTGGGCGGGCGCCCTGATCCCGATCTACCCGGCCACCGCCAAGCTGGAGTCCTGGAAGATCGGCAAGGCGATCCAGACGGTCCTGCCGACGGCCCGGGAGGCCGTCGAGCCGCTCCCGGAGTCCCTGCGCGAGGGCCGCGGCCTGGTGCCCCTGCCCGAAGCCCTGCTGAAGATCCACCGCCCGCAGACCAAGGCCGACATCGAGGACGCCCGCTCCCGCCTCAAGTGGGACGAGGCCTTCGTCCTCCAGGTCGCCCTGGCCCGCCGCCGCCACGCGGACGCCCAGCTCCCCGCCGTTCCCCGCAGGCCCGCCCCCGACGGCCTCCTCACCGCCTTCGACGCCCGCCTCCCCTTCACCCTCACCGACGGCCAGCAGCGCGTCTCCCGGGAGATCTTCGACGACCTGGCCACGAGCCATCCGATGCACCGGCTGTTGCAGGGGGAGGTGGGTTCCGGCAAGACGTTGGTCGCCCTGCGCGCCATGCTCGCCGTGGTCGACGCGGGCGGGCAGGCCGCCATGCTCGCGCCCACCGAGGTGCTCGCCCAGCAGCACCACCGCTCGGTCGTCGAGATGATGGGCGAGCTGGCCGAGGGCGGCATGCTGGGCGGGGCCGAGCAGGCCACCAAGGTGGTGCTGCTCACCGGCTCCATGGGTGCGGCGGCCCGGCGGCACGCCCTGCTCGACCTCACCACCGGCGAAGCCGGCATCGTCATCGGCACGCACGCGCTGATCGAGGACAAGGTGCAGTTCCACGACCTGGGCCTGGTCGTGGTCGACGAACAGCACCGCTTCGGCGTCGAGCAGCGCGACGCCCTGCGCGGCAAGGGCAAACAGCCCCCGCATCTGCTGGTCATGACGGCCACGCCCATCCCGCGCACGGTTGCCATGACCGTCTTCGGCGACCTGGAGACGTCCGTCCTGGACCAGCTCCCGGCGGGCCGCTCGCCGATCGCGAGCCATGTGGTCCCGGCCGCGGACAAGCCCCACTTCCTGTCCCGCGCGTGGGAAAGGGTCCGCGAGGAGGTGGAGAACGGCCACCAGGCCTACGTGGTCTGCCCCCGCATCGGCGACGAGGAGGACGACCCGAAGAAGTCCGGCAAGAAGAAGCCTCAGTCCCCGGAGGACGCCGCGGAGAAGCGCCCGCCCCTCGCCGTCCTCGACGTGGCCGACCAGCTGGTCAAGGGCCCCCTCAAGGGTCTGTGCGTCGAGGTCCTGCACGGCAGGATGCACCCCGACGACAAGGACGCCGTGATGCGCCGCTTCGCCGCCGGCGAGACGCACGTCCTGGTCGCCACCACGGTCATCGAGGTCGGCGTCAACGTCCCGAACGCGACCGCCATGGTGATCATGGACGCCGACCGCTTCGGCGTCTCCCAGCTCCACCAGCTGCGCGGCCGGGTGGGCCGCGGTTCGGCCCCCGGCCTCTGCCTCCTGGTCACCGAGATGCCCGAGGCGAGCCCGGCCCGCCAGCGCCTGGGCGCGGTCGCCTCCACGCTCGACGGTTTCGAACTGTCCCGCATCGACCTGGAACAGCGCCGCGAGGGCGACGTCCTGGGCCAGGCGCAGTCGGGCGCCAGGACATCCCTGAAGGTCCTCGCCGTCATCGAGGACGAGGAGATCATCGCGGAGGCGAGAGAGGAGGCGACGGCCGTGGTGGCCCAGGACCCGGAGCTCACCCGTCTCCCGGCACTACGGACGGCTCTGGACGCCCTCTTGGACGAGGAGAGGGAGCAGTACCTGGAAAAGGGGTGAGTGCTGCCCACCCAGGGGCCCGGACCCGTAATCCATATGCGGCTACCGCCGCGCGGGCGCGACCAGCCACACTGAACCTTGATGCGACCCACGACCAAGGACCAGAAATGACCCGCGTGATCGCCGGCTCGGCCGGCGGACGCCGCCTGGCCGTCCCGCCGGGCACAGGAACCCGCCCCACATCGGACCGCGCCCGAGAGGGCCTCTTCTCCACCTGGCAGTCCCTCCTCGGCGGCCCCCTGGGAGGCGAACGCGTCCTCGACCTCTACGCCGGCTCGGGCGCAGTGGGCCTGGAGGCCCTGTCCCGGGGCGCGGGCCACACCCTCCTCGTCGAGGCCGACGCCAGAGCCGTTCGCACGGTCCGCGAGAACGTGAAGAGCCTCGGCCTCCCCGGCGCAGAGGTCAGGTCCGGCAAAGCGGAACAGATCATCCGCACATCACCCCCCGACGCCCCGTACGACCTCGTCTTCCTCGACCCCCCGTACGCCGTCACGGACGACGATCTTCGGGAGATCCTCCTCACACTCCGCTCGGAGGGCTGGCTCGCCGGGGACGCCCTCGTCACCGTGGAGCGCAGCACCAGAGGCGGTGAATTCCGGTGGCCCGAGGGTTTCGAACCCCTCCGGGCCCGTCGCTACGGCGAGGGAACGTTTTGGTACGGTCGCGCCGCCTCTACGTGCGAAGACGCACGATGACCGGACCGGAGAGCGAGGGAACACAAGTGCGCCGCGCCGTCTGTCCCGGGTCGTTCGACCCGATCACCAACGGACACCTCGACATCATCTCCCGCGCCTCCAGGCTGTACGACGAGGTCTACGTGGCGGTGATGATCAACCAGGCCAAGAAGGGTCTGTTCGAGATCGACGAGCGGATCGACCTGATCCGCCGGGTCACCGCCGAGTACGGCAACGTACGCGTGGAGGCCTTCCACGGCCTGCTCGTCGACTTCTGCAAGCAGCGCGAGATCCCCGCCATCGTCAAGGGCCTGCGCGCCGTCAGCGACTTCGACTACGAGCTGCAGATGGCCCAGATGAACAACGGCCTCTCGGGCGTGGAGACCCTCTTCATCCCGACCAACCCCACCTACAGCTTCCTGTCGTCCTCCCTGGTCAAGGAGGTCGCGACCTGGGGCGGCGACGTCTCCCACCTGGTGCCCGCGGAGGTCCTCGGCGTCCTTACCGAGCGCCTGAGGAAGGACTGAACCGGCCCCGGACGTCCCCCCGGGGCCTGACTGCCCGTCACCCGGTGTTCCGGGGTGACCCCGTGGCCGTACAGTCGTCCCGTCCGTCTCCAACGCATCTGTAGAGAGTGGCGAGCACACGGTGGACGTGCAGAAGAAGCTGGACGAGATCGTCTCCGCGGTCTCCGGCGCCCGGTCCATGCCCATGTCGGCCTCGTGCGTGGTCAACCGCGCCGACCTGCTCGCGATGCTGGAGGAGGTGCGCGCGGCGCTGCCCGACTCCCTCGCCCAGGCCCAGGAGCTGATCGGCGGCCGCGAGCAGATGGTCGAGCAGGCCCGCCTGGAGGCCCAGCAGATCATCGAGAGCGCGCACGTCGAGCGCGGCTCGCTGATCTCGGGCACCGAGGTCGCCCGCCGTTCCCAGGCCGAGGCCGACCGGATCCTCGCCGAGGCCCGCCAGGAGGCCGAGGAGATCCGCGCCGAGGCCGACGAGTACGTCGACTCCAAGCTCGCCAACTTCGAGGTCGTCCTCACCAAGACCCTGGGCTCCGTCGGCCGCGGCCGCGAGAAGCTCCTGGGCACCGGCCCCGGCACCGACGAGCAGGGCTACGAGGACGAGGACGCCCCCGAGCGCAGCCACGACCCCGCCACCCAGCGCCGCAGCGCCGACGAGTACGTCGACGTCAAGCTGGGCGCCTTCGAGGCGGTCCTCGCCAAGACCCTGGAGGCCGTCGGCCGCGGCCGGCAGAAGCTACACGGCCGGATCGCCACCGACGACCTGGGAGCCCTCGCCGACGACGCGAGCACCGTCCAGCACTCCAGCGACGCCGACTACCTGGCCGACCTGGCCGCCCTGGCGGACCAGAAGCCCCCGGCCGAGCGGCCCGCCCAGCAGCAGGACTACGTACAGCCACAGCAGCCGGAGCCCGTGTACGGCTACCAGCAGCAGCCCGATCCCTACGGCGGCTACCCGCAGCAGGCCTACGCCGCCCAGCAGGACCCCTACGGCTACCAGCAGGCCGATCCGTACGCCTACCAGGGCTACGACCCCCAGCAGGCCGCCTACGACCCGAACCAGGCCCAGCAGCAGCCGCAGCAGGCCTCCTCGGGGCAGCAGGGCCACCAGGGGTACGCGCTCGACGAGACCAGTCTCTTCGACACCGGCATGATCAGCGCCGAGCAGCTCCGGGCCTACGAGCAGGGCCGGGGCCAGGGCTGAGGACCGGATTGGGCCGACAGCGAAAGGTCCAGTATCCTGGCTCTTCGGTCGCGTGTACGTCCGCGATCAACGCTGCCCGGGAACACCGCAGGGCGGCGTCACCGAGCTCTCACCGAAAGCAGGAATGGCCCTGAACGCCCGCCTCGACCACCGCAACCCCCTCGTGTTCGACACACACGAGCTGGGTCGGCGGCCTGGTGCGCTGCAGCGCCTGACCCGCACGGTCGACGCTCCCCAGGACCTCGGTATCAAGGGAGTCATCGGAGTGCCGGAAGGCGCCCCGGTGGAGCTCGAACTCCGCCTGGAGTCGGTCATGGAAGGGGTGCTCGTCACAGGCACCGCCCGTGCCGCGGCCGAGGGGGAGTGCGTAAGGTGTCTGGAGCCGCTCGAGCAGGAGCTCGAAGCGGAGTTCCAGGAGATGTTCTCGTACCCTGACGCCGACGACCGGGGCCGCGTGATCGCGGAACCGGGCGACGACGCCGAGGACGACGAGGACAGGCTCTTTCTCGAGGACGGCTTGTTCGACCTCGAGCCCGTGCTGCGTGATGCGGTGGTGCTCGCACTGCCGATGCAGCCGGTGTGCCGGGAAGACTGCCCCGGTCTGTGCGCCGAGTGCGGCGCACGGCTGGCGGACGACCCGGACCACCACCACGACGCCGTCGACATCCGTTGGGCGGCATTGCAGGGACTCGCCGGCACCATGAAGGACGGCGAGAAGGACGAGATGAGCGGCGGCGCGCCTCAGTCAGCACGCGCCGACGAGAAGCAGGAGAAGTAGCCGTGGCTGTTCCGAAGCGGAAGATGTCGCGCAGCAACACGCGCCACCGCCGGTCGCAGTGGAAGGCTGCGGTCCCCACCCTGGTTGCGTGCGAGCGCTGCCACGAGCCCAAGCAGCAGCACATCGCGTGCCCGTCGTGCGGCACCTACAACAAGCGCCAGGTCCTCGAGGTCTGAGCGGCTGGTGAGAGGCACTGTGTCCACGCCTAAGAACAAGTCTTCCCGTGCGAGCGGGAGTGCTCCGGCGGACAACCAGGCCTCGTCCCACACGCTTCTGGAAGGGCGGCTCGGCTACAAGCTCGAGTCCGCCCTTCTGGTGCGCGCACTGACCCACCGGTCGTACGCATACGAGAACGGCGGTCTGCCGACCAACGAGCGCCTGGAGTTCCTCGGGGACTCCGTCCTCGGCCTCGTGGTCACGGACACGCTGTACCGCACCCACCCCGACCTGCCAGAAGGCCAGCTGGCCAAGCTGCGGGCCGCGGTGGTGAACTCGCGTGCGCTCGCCGAGGTGGGCCGTGGGCTCGACCTGGGCTCCTTCATCCGGCTCGGCCGGGGTGAAGAGGGCACGGGCGGCCGGGACAAGGCATCCATCCTCGCCGACACCCTCGAAGCGGTGATCGGCGCCGTCTATCTCGACCAGGGACTGGACTCGGCGGCGGAGCTGGTGCACCGTCTGTTCGACCCGCTGATCGAGAAGTCCTCGAACCTCGGAGCCGGCCTGGACTGGAAGACCAGTCTCCAGGAGCTCACCGCGACCGAGGGGCTCGGCGTCCCCGAGTACCTGGTCACGGAGACCGGACCCGACCACGAGAAGACCTTCACTGCTGCCGCCCGCGTCGGAGGCGTCTCGTACGGCACCGGCACCGGCCGCAGCAAGAAGGAGGCGGAGCAACAGGCCGCCGAGTCCGCATGGCGGTCCATCCGGGCCGCGGCGGACGAGCGTGCCAAGGCGGCCAAGGCCGCCGAGGCGACGCAGACGGCGGCGGTTCAGGCCGCCCACACCGCCGTCGACGGCCCCGCCGACGGCCCCGCCGACGGCTGACCGCCGCCGCCCGCACCGGGCGGCGAGCACAGCGCACCCGAGCGCCCGCCCCCTGCCCGGGGCGGGCGCTCGCGTCATCCACACGTTCTTGTGACGGGGGACCCCATGCCCGAGTTGCCCGAGGTCGAGGTCGTCCGGCGCGGTCTCGAGCGGTGGGTCGCCCACCGGACCGTCGCCGAGACAGAGGTGCGGCACCCGCGTGCCGTGCGCCGCCACCTCGCGGGTGCCGACGACTTCGCACACCGCCTGAAGGGCCACCGCATCGGCGTCCCCAGCCGCCGCGGCAAGTACCTGTGGCTACCCCTGGAGGACACGGACCAGTCGATCCTGGCCCACCTCGGCATGAGCGGCCAGCTCCTGGTCCAGCCGCACACCGCCCCGGACGAGAAGCACCTGCGCATCCGCGTCCGCTTCACCGACGCCCTGGACACCGAACTCCGCTTCGTCGACCAGCGCACCTTCGGCGGCCTGTCGCTGCACGAGAACACCCCCGACGGTCTGCCCGACGTCATCGCGCACATCGCCCGCGACCCACTGGACCCGCTCTTCGACGACGAGGCCTTCCATCTGGCGCTGCGCCGAAAGCGGTCCACGATCAAGCGGGCCCTGCTCGACCAGTCGCTGATCAGCGGCGTCGGCAACATCTACGCGGACGAGGCCCTGTGGCGCGCCCGCATCCACTACGAGCGCCCCACCGCCACCTTCACGCGCCCGCGCACGCTGATGCTCCTGGGCCACGTCCGGGACGTGATGAACGCGGCCCTCGCGGTGGGAGGCACCAGCTTCGACAGCCTCTACGTCAACGTCAACGGGGAGTCGGGCTACTTCGACCAGTCGCTCGACGCGTACGGCCGCGAGGGCCTGCCCTGCCGGCGCTGCGGCACGCCCATGCGGCGCCGGCCCTGGATGAACCGGTCGAGCTACTACTGCCCCACGTGCCAGCGGCCGCCGCGGATCACGCCCTAGCGGAGTCGTACCGCTCGCGTGCCGCCAGGACCTCGTCCATGCTGCCCTCCACGAAGTGGATCAGGGCGAGCAGCCGCTGCGCCACGTCGCGCCCCAGGGGCGTCAGTTCGTAGTCCACCCGGGGCGGGTTGGTCGGCTGGGCCTCGCGATGGACCAGGCCGTCGCGCTCCAGGGCATGCAGCGTCTGGGACAGCATCTTCTCGCTCACCCCGTCGACGCGGCGGCGCAGCTCGTTGAAGCGCAGCGAGCCCTCGTACAGGGCGCCGAGCGCGAGGCCGCCCCAGCGGCCCGTGACGTGCTCCAGCGTGCCGCGTGAGGGGCAGGCCTTGGCGAACACGTTGTACGGGAGGTCGTCGAGCCCTTCCGCGAGCTCCTGGGTGGTGGTCATAGGCCCCAGCCTACGCCGACACAGCGCTAACCGACAGACGGCACTAACCAAGGGTTAGTGCTTTCGGGTGCTTCAGGTCGTCCTGGTAGCCGAAAAAGTGGTGGGCTGGGTCTCTGACCTGCGTCCCCGTAATCGATCAACGCTGCGAGCTGCGACTGAGGTCGGTGGAGTCTTAATGACCGGGTCAAGCGGCTGTAGCGGTGTGTGTCCTTGCTGGTGGGCTGGTGGTGAAGGGGCGGTCGTCGCGTAGCAGGGCCCACAGGACGTCGACGCGGCGGCGGGCGAGGGCGATGACGGCGGGGATGTGCTTGTGTCCCTGGGCTCGTTTCTTGAGGTAGTAGGTCCGGTTGGGGCTGTCGCGGATGATGCTGGTCTGCGCGGAGAGGTAGAACACTCTGCGCAGGCGGCGGCTGTAGCGCTGTGGCCGGCGGAGGTTGCCGGTGCGGCGTCCGGAGTCTTTGGCGACGGGGACCAGGCCGTCAGCTCCGTAAGCAGCGACCGTTTCGCACATCTCAATCAGCGGCCCGGGCGTCCCGAAGAGCGGGGCGGCCACTCCACCGGAGCCACCGGGGGCAAGCGACTTTAGAGCCACACCCCACTCTTCCGGACCGCCAAACACCTTAAGGAGCGGCTTTGGGCTGCCCCAGCCACGACGTGTTCTGACCTTCATGCCGCCTGGCCAGCCCTTGCCAGGGCGCGCGTCGGCGCAGCGCGGGCGGGAGCGGGCCGAAGGCAGGAGCGGCGCCCGCGGCGGAGCCGGGAAGCGCGCCCGGCGGAGCGGAGCGCAGCCGGGG
>NZ_WWIC01000271.1:0-46961 GCF_009872555.1 Streptomyces sp. SID5643 | reverse complement strand
GGGCGCACCAGGGGCGTGACGACCTGGCCCGGGCCCGGCCCGGCGGGCGTCGCACGGTCGCCGAACTGACCCTGCTGGTGCTGGCCGCCGGCTCGGTACTGACGCTGCGCCGCCGCGGCCCGGCCGGAGAGGGTGACCTGCTGGTGAGCGCCGCTCCGGTGCTGGTCGCCCTGGTGGCGGCGCTGGTCCTCGTCCGGCTGTATCCGCTGCCCCTGCGGTGGGCCGCGGGTCCGGCCGGGAGGCTGCGCGGGGTGGTGGGGTTCCTGTCGCTGGCCCGCGCGGGCCGCTCACCGGCGGCGGTCGCCACGCTGCCGCTGCTCGCCCTGCTGACGGCCCTGACGACGGCCGCGTTCGGGGGCTCCGTGCTGGCGGGCGTGGCGGACGCCCGGGACCGGGCCGCGCTGCTGGAGACGGGCGCGGACGCGCTGATCGCCACCCCCGACGGTTCGCCGCTCCCCGCGGGGCTGGCGCGGTCGGTGGGGGACGTGGCGGGCGTGCGGCAGGTGACGGCCGTGAGGGTCGAGTTCTCCTCGGAGGGCGAGTCCGACGAGGCGCGGTCACTGACGGTGGCCGGGGTCGAGCCGGAGTCGTACGGGGAGCTGGCCGGGCGGATGGGACTCGGCGGCTTCGAGGCCGGCCGGCTGCGGATGCGGGACGGGGTGCTGGACGCGGTCGCCTCCCCGGAGGTCGCCGGGCGGCTCGGGCGGGCACCGCACCGGATCGTGACGGACGCCGGACCGCTCACGGTGCGGATCACCGAGGTGCGCCCCCGCACCCCGGCCGTCCCCGGGGGCGAGTTCCTCCTCGTCGACGCGGCGGGACTGAAGGGTTCGGCCGGCCCGTCGACCCTGCTGGCGGCCGGTGCGGGGCTCGACACGAAGGCGCTCCGGGCGGCCGTGCGCGGCGCCGGTTCCGGCCTCTCGGTGACCCTGCGGAGCGAGGTACGGGCGGCGCTGTCCGACGCGCCGTTGCAGGCCGGTGCCGAACGGATCTACGTCTGGGCCGTCGCCGCGGGCGCGGGCTATGCCCTGCTCGCCCTGGTGCTCGGCCTGGTGCGGTCCGCGCCGGAGCGGGCCGCGCTGCTGGCCCGGCTGCGCACCCTCGGTATGACGTCCCGTCAGGGGCGGCGCCTGCTCGGCCTGGAGGCGCTGCCCCAGACGCTGCTCGCCGCCGGCGGGGGCATGGCCGTCGGCTGGGCGACGGTGGGGCTGCTCGCCCCGGGCATCGACCTGGACCGGCTCGCCCTGGCGGACACCTCAGGCGTCACGCCACCGGATGCAGTGCTGCGCACCGACCTGTGGTCGCTGGCCCTGCCGGCCGCGGGCGCGGTGCTGCTGGCGGGGTCGGTGGCCGTCGCGCAGGCCTGGTGGGCGGGGCGCCGGACACCGATCAGCCACCTCAGGGCGGGAGACATGCGATGAGCGGTACGACGGAGTCGCTGGAGGAACTGGAGCGGCGGGTGGCGCGGCGCCGCGACCGGCCGGCATACGGGCACGACGCCCTGATCGCCTGCGACCGGCTGGTGCGGATCTTCTCCCGGCGCGGCGGCGGGGACGCGGTGGAGGTGCAGGCCCTCCAGGGGCTGGATCTCCTGGTGCGGGAGGGCGAGTTGATGGCCCTGGTGGGAGCGTCCGGCAGCGGCAAGTCGACGTTGATGAACATCCTCGCGGGCCTGGACGTGCCGACAGCGGGCGCCGCGAGGGTCGCGGGCCGCGATCTGCTGGCGATGGACGCGAAGGCGCGGTTGCGGTACCGGCGTGAGGTGGTGGGCTTCGTCTGGCAGCAGACGGCACGCAACCTGCTGCCGTATCTGACGGCCGCTCAGAACGTCGACCTGCCCCTGCGGCTGGCGGGCGCCTCCCGGCGCAAGCGGGCCGGACGGGCGGACGAGCTGCTGTCCCTGCTCGGCGTCGCCGACTGCCGGGACCGGCGTCCGCAGGCGATGTCCGGCGGTCAGCAGCAGCGCGTCGCGATCGCCGTCGCCCTCGCCAACGCTCCCGCCGTCCTGCTCGCCGACGAGCCGACCGGCGAGCTGGACTCGGCGACCGGGCAGCAGGTCTTCGCGGCGTTCCGCCGGGCCAACGAGGAGCTGGGCACGACGATCGTCATCGTCACGCACGACCAGGCGGTCGCCGGCGAGGTCCGCCGCACGGTCGCGATCCGCGACGGCCGCACCTCGACGGAGGTGCTGCGCCGCACGGAGGTCGACGAGGCGGGCCGGGAGTCCCTGGTGGCCCGTGAGTACGCCATGCTCGACCGGGCGGGCCGCCTCCAGCTGCCGGCCGAGTACACGGCGGCCCTGGGCATGGCGGACCGGGTGCTGCTGGAGCTGGAGGAGGACCACATCCAGGTGTGGCCGGACGAGCACGGCAAGGGCAGCGGCGGCGGCAGCAGCAGCAGCGGCTGAGGACGTGCGACAGCGCCTGCCCGGTCGTCCGGTCGGGGACTGTTGGGCAGGCGCCGTCTGTGTTCCGCACGCCGTTGTGCGGGACGTCTGTTGAGGGCTGTCAGACCATCAGCGCGCGGTCCGTCGGGCGGATCGGCGCCGGCAGCTCGCTCGCGCCGGTGAGGGCACGGTCCACCCCGCGGGCCGCCGAGCGGCCCTCCGCGATGGCCCAGACGATGAGCGACTGGCCGCGCCCGGCGTCACCGGCGACGAACACGCCCGGCACGTTGGTCCGGAAGTCGGCGTCGCGGGCGATGTTGCCGCGCTCGTCGAGCTCCAGGCCGAACTGCTCGACCAGGCCGTTCTCGCGGTCGGTGCCGGTGAAGCCCATGGCGAGGGTGACCAGCTGGGCGGGGATCTTGCGCTCCGTGCCCGGCTTCTGGGTCAGCTTGCCGTCGATGAACTCCACCTCGGTGAGGTGCAGCCACTGGACGTTGCCGTCCTCGTCGCCCTCGAAGTGGGTCGTCGAGACCGAGTAGACCCGCTCGCCGCCCTCCTCGTGCGCCGAGGTGACCTTGTACAGCATGGGGAAGGTCGGCCACGGCTGGCTGACCGGGTGCCGCTCGTCGTTCGGGCGGGGCATGATCTCCAGCTGCGTGACGGAGGCCGCGCCCTGGCGGTGGGCGGTGCCGACGCAGTCCGCGCCGGTGTCGCCGCCGCCGATGACCACGACGTGCTTGCCCTCGGCCGAGATCGGAGTGGTGACGTAGTCGCCCTCCTGGACCTTGTTGGCCAGCGGCAGGTACTCCATGGCCTGGTAGATGCCCTTGAGCTCGCGGCCGGGCACCGGCAGGTCACGGGCCGTGGTGGCGCCGACGGCCAGGACGACCGCGTCGTAGCGCTTCTTCAGGTCCGTGGCCTTCAGGTCGCGGCCGATCTCGATGCCCGTGCGGAAGCGGGTGCCCTCCGCGCGCATCTGCTCGATACGGCGGTTGATGTGCCGCTTCTCCATCTTGAACTCGGGGATGCCGTAGCGGAGGAGGCCTCCGATGCGGTCCGCGCGCTCGTAGACGGCGACGGTGTGGCCGGCCCGGGTCAGCTGCTGGGCGGCGGCCAGACCCGCCGGACCGGAGCCGACGACCGCGACGGTCTTGCCGGACAGGCGCTCGGGGATCTGCGGGGCGACGTCCCCGGTCTCCCACGCCTTGTCGATGATCGAGACCTCGACGTTCTTGATGGTGACCGGCGGCTGGTTGATGCCGAGCACACACGCCGACTCACAGGGAGCGGGGCACAGGCGGCCGGTGAACTCCGGGAAGTTGTTCGTCGCGTGCAGACGCTCCGACGCCGCCGCCCAGTCCTCGCGGTAGGCGTAGTCGTTCCACTCGGGGATGAGGTTCCCGAGCGGGCAGCCGTTGTGGCAGAACGGGATGCCGCAGTCCATGCAGCGGCTGGCCTGCTTGCTGATGATCGGCAGCAGCGAGCCGGGGACGTAGACCTCGTTCCAGTCGCGGACGCGCTCCTCGACGGGGCGGGACCTGGCGAGTTCGCGCCCGTGGTTCAGGAAGCCCTTCGGGTCAGCCATTGATCGCCGCCTCCATCATCTTCTCGTGGGTCTCGGTCTCGGAGAGACCGGCTCGCTCGGCGGCGTCCTTGGCGGCGAGCACTGCCTTGTACGTGCTGGGGATGATCCTGCTGAAGCGCTCGACGGCGGTGTCCCACTCGGCCAGGAGCTTCTCGGCGACGGTCGAGCCCGTCTCCTCCTGGTGGCGGCGGACCACGTCGTGCAACCACTGCTTGTCGGTGTCGTCGAGCGGCTCGACGGCATCCAGGTTGCCGGCGTTGACGTTGTCGCGGTCCAGGTCGATCACGTACGCGATACCGCCGGACATGCCGGCCGCGAAGTTGCGGCCCGTCTCGCCGAGCACCACCGCGTGGCCGCCGGTCATGTACTCGCAGCCGTGGTCGCCCACGCCCTCGGAGACGACCGTCGCGCCGGAGTTGCGGACGCAGAACCGTTCGCCGGTCTTGCCGCGCAGGAACATCTCGCCGCCGGTGGCGCCGTAGCCGATGGTGTTGCCGGCGATGACGCTGTACTCGGCGAGGTGGTCGGCCGCGCGGTCCGGGCGGACGACGATCCGGCCGCCCGAGAGGCCCTTGCCGACGTAGTCGTTGGCGTCGCCCTCCAGGCGCAGCGTGACACCGCGCGGGACGAAGGCGCCGAAGGACTGGCCGGCGGAGCCGGTGAAGGTGATGTCGATGGTGTCGTCGGGCAGGCCCGCGCCACCGAACTTCTTCGTCACCTCGTGGCCGAGCATGGTGCCGACCGTGCGGTTGATGTTGCGGATCTGCACCTGGGCGCGCACCGGCTGGGCGTCGGTGGCTCCGGACGCGGCGAGCGCGTCGGCGGCCAGCTTGATCAGCTCGTTGTCGAGCGCCTTCTCCAGACCGTGGTCCTGCGCGATGACCTGGTGGCGCACCGCCCCCTCGGGCAGCTCGGGCACGTGGAACAGCGGCTCCAGGTTCAGGCCCTGTGCCTTCCAGTGGTCGACGGCCCGCGTGACGTCGAGGGCCTCGGCGTGGCCGACGGCCTCCTCGATGGAGCGGAAGCCCAGCTCGGCGAGGATCTCGCGGACCTCTTCGGCGATGAACTGGAAGAAGTTCACGACGTACTCGGCCTTGCCGGAGTAGCGCTCGCGCAGGACGGGGTTCTGCGTGGCGATGCCGACCGGGCAGGTGTCGAGGTGGCAGACGCGCATCATGACGCAGCCGGAGACGACGAGCGGCGCGGTCGCGAAACCGAACTCCTCGGCGCCGAGCAGCGCGGCGATGACGACGTCGCGGCCGGTCTTCAGCTGGCCGTCGGTCTGCACGACGATGCGGTCGCGCAGGCCGTTGAGCAGCAGCGTCTGCTGGGTCTCGGCGAGGCCGAGCTCCCAGGGGCCGCCGGCGTGCTTCAGGGAGGTGAGGGGCGAAGCACCCGTACCGCCGTCGTGGCCGGAGATGAGCACCACGTCCGCGTGCGCCTTGGACACACCCGCGGCGACCGTGCCGACGCCGACCTCCGAGACCAGCTTCACGTGGATCCGCGCCTGCGGGTTCGCGTTCTTCAGGTCGTGGATCAGCTGGGCGAGGTCCTCGATGGAGTAGATGTCGTGGTGCGGCGGCGGGGAGATCAGGCCCACGCCGGGCGTCGAGTGCCGCGTCTTGGCGACCCACGGGTAGACCTTGTGGCCGGGCAGCTGGCCGCCCTCGCCGGGCTTGGCGCCCTGGGCCATCTTGATCTGGATGTCGTCGGAGTTGACCAGGTACTCGGAGGTCACACCGAAGCGGCCGGAGGCGACCTGCTTGATGGACGACCGGCGGGCCGGGTCGTACAGGCGCTCCGGGTCCTCGCCGCCCTCACCGGTGTTGGACTTGCCGCCCAGCTGGTTCATGGCGATGGCGAGGGTCTCGTGCGCCTCCTGGGAGATGGAGCCGTACGACATGGCGCCGGTGGAGAAGCGCTTGACGATCTCGGAGACGGGCTCGACCTCGTCGACGGAGATCGGCCGGCGGTCCGACTTGAAGCCGAACAGGCCGCGCAGCGTCATCAGCCGCTCGGACTGCTCGTTCACGCGCTCGGTGTACTTCTTGAAGATGTCGTACTTGCCGGAGCGCGTGGAGTGCTGGAGGCGGAAGACCGTCTCCGGGTCGAAGAGGTGCGGCTCGCCCTCGCGGCGCCACTGGTACTCGCCGCCTATCTCCAGGGCGCGGTGCGCCGGGGCGATGCCGGAGGCCGGGTAGGCCTTGGCGTGGCGGGCGGCGACCTCCTTGGCGACGACGTCGATGCCGACACCGCCGATCTTGGTGGCCGTTCCGTTGAAGTACTTCTCGACGAAGGCCTCGTCGAGACCGACGGCCTCGAAGACCTGGGCGCCTCGGTAGGAGGCGACGGTGGAGATGCCCATCTTGGACATGACCTTCAGCACGCCCTTGCCGAGGGCGTAGATCAGGTTGCGGATGGCCTTCTCGGGCTCGATGCCGGGCAGGAACGTCCCTGCCCGGACCAGGTCCTCGACGGACTCCATCGCCAGGTACGGGTTGACGGCGGCGGCGCCGTAGCCGATGAGCAGGGCGACGTGGTGGACCTCGCGGACGTCACCGGCCTCGACCAGCAGGCCCACCTGGGTGCGCTGCTTGGTGCGGATGAGGTGGTGGTGGACGGCAGCGGTGAGCAGCAGCGACGGGATCGGCGCGTGCTCGGCGTCCGAGTGGCGGTCCGACAGGACGATCAGGCGGGCGCCGTTCTCGATGGCGGCGTCGGCCTCGGCGCAGATCTCCTCGATCCGCGCGGCCAGCGCGTCACCACCGCCGTGCACCCGGTACAGGCCGGACAGCGTCGCGGCCTTGAAGCCGGGCATGTCGCCGTCGGCGTTGATGTGGATGAGCTTGGCCAGCTCGTCGTTGTCGATCACCGGGAAGGGCAGCAGCACGCTGCGGCAGGAGGCCGCGCTCGGGTCGAGCAGGTTGCCCTGCGGGCCCAGCGACGAGCGCAGGGAGGTGACCAGTTCCTCACGGATGGCGTCCAGCGGCGGGTTGGTGACCTGCGCGAACAGCTGGGTGAAGTAGTCGAAGAGCAGACGTGGGCGGTCCGACAGCGCGGCGATCGGCGAGTCGGTGCCCATCGAGCCGATCGGCTCGGCACCGGCCTTGGCCATCGGCGCGAGGATGACGCGCAGCTCTTCCTCGGTGTAGCCGAAGGTCTGCTGGCGGCGGGTGACCGAGGCGTGCGTGTGCACGATGTGCTCGCGCTCGGGCAGGTCCTCCAGCTCGATCTCGCCGGCCTCCAGCCACTCCGCGTAGGGGTTCTCGGCGGCGAGCTCGGCCTTGATCTCGTCGTCCTCGATGATGCGGTGCTCGGCGGTGTCGACGAGGAACATGCGGCCGGGCTGGAGGCGGCCCTTGCGGACGACCTTGGAGGGGTCGATGTCCAGGACGCCGACCTCGGAGCCGAGGACGACGAGACCGTCGTCGGTGACCCAGTAGCGGCCGGGACGCAGGCCGTTGCGGTCGAGGACCGCGCCGACCTGGGTGCCGTCGGTGAAGGTGACGCAGGCCGGGCCGTCCCAGGGCTCCATCATCGTGGAGTGGAACTGGTAGAAGGCGCGCCGGGCCGGCTCCATGGAGTCGTGGTTCTCCCACGCCTCCGGGATCATCATCAGCACGGAGTGCGGCAGGGAACGGCCGCCCAGGTGCAGGAGTTCGAGGACCTCGTCGAAGGACGCGGAGTCGGATGCGTCCGGCGTGCAGACCGGGAAGATCCGGTCGATGGCCTTGTCGTCGCCGCCGAACAGGTCGGAGACGAGCTGCGACTCGCGGGCCACCATCCAGTTGCGGTTGCCCTTGACGGTGTTGATCTCACCGTTGTGCGCGACGAAGCGGTAGGGGTGGGCCAGCGGCCACGAGGGGAACGTGTTCGTCGAGAACCGGGAGTGCACGAGCGCGATCGCGGAGGCGAAGCGGCGGTCGGACAGGTCCGGGAAGAAGGGCTCCAGCTGGCCGGTGGTCAGCATGCCCTTGTAGACGATGGTCCGCGCGGACAGCGACGGGAAGTACACGCCGGCCTCGCGCTCGGCGCGCTTGCGCAGCACGAAGGCCTTGCGGTCGAGAGCGATGCCCTCCGAGGAGCCGTCGGCGACGAAGATCTGGCGGAAGACCGGCATGGTCGACCGGGCGGTGGCACCCAGCAACTGCGGGGCGACGGGAACCTCGCGCCAGCCGAGGACGGTCAGGCCCTCGTCGGCGGCGATCGTCTCGATCTGCGAGACGGCCTCGGCGGTGCCGGCCTCGGGCAGGAAGGCGATGCCGACGGCGTAGGAGCCCGCGGCGGGCAGCTCGAATCCGGCCACGTCACGGAAGAAGGCGTCCGGGACCTGCGACAGGATGCCGGCGCCGTCGCCGGAGTCGGGCTCGGAGCCGGTGGCGCCTCGGTGTTCGAGGTTGCGCAGGACGGTCAGAGCCTGTTCCACCAGGGTGTGGGACGCCTCGCCGGTGAGGGTGGCGACGAAGCCGACGCCGCAGGCGTCGTGCTCGTTGCGGGGGTCGTACATACCCTGCGCAGCAGGGCGAGCATCCATGAACGACCAGTTCTGGCCATTCGCGGAATGCTGGGACGGCTGGCGCGGCGTACGCATCGGCTCTCCCGTCGTCGTCATGTGGCATGTGCAAGTGCCGAGGGACGACGTTGGCCCTCGCGTGATCGCAAAATTTCGTGCAGGTTACATGATGGAGCGGTTCTCGGGAACCGGGATAATCCGTTCCAGCATGCGGACACCGCGGGTTGCGGCGGGGGTACCGCGCCGGCGGTGGAAGCTATGGAGGGGCCGCACGAAGCGATCGGTCGGATCGGTTTCCATCGGCCCGGGGAGCGGGGCAGGCGCCGTCGCCCGACCCGCTGAGATGCGCGGCGAGCGTCATTGCCCGCAGCGCTTACGGCTCATGCCCGGTGATTGCGCACTCGAAACCAGCGAGTAACGGCTACGTATGCGGCCCCATGCATAAGTCCGAGCCGCGCTATCCTACGGCCGTTCCGAACAAGGTGCCCAGGGCGTACGTCACACCGGCCGCCGCGCCTCCCAGGAACAGCTGCCGCAGCCCGCTGTACCACCAGGTGCGTGCCGTCACCCTGGCCACCACGGCGCCGCACAGGAAGAGCCCCAGCAGAGCGAGCAGCACGGCCGGCCAGATGCTGCCCGCTCCCAGCAGATAGGGCAGGACGGGTATCAGCGCGCCCAGCGCGAAGGAGCCGAAACTCGACACCGCGGCCACGGTCGGCGAGGGCAGGTCGCCGGGGTCGATGCCCAGTTCCTCGCGGGCATGGATCTCCAGCGCCTGCTCGGGATCCTTCGACAGCTGCCGGGCCACCTCGCGGGCAAGGCGCGGCTCGACGCCCCGCGACTCGTAGAGCGCGGCCAGCTCGGCCTCCTCGTCCTTGGGGTGCTTGCGCAGCTGGCGCCGCTCCACGTCCAGCTCGGCCTCGACGAGCTCGCGCTGCGAGGCCACGGAGGTGTACTCGCCGGCCGCCATGGAGAAGGCACCGGCGGCCAGCCCCGCGAGGCCGCTGAGGACCACGGTGTGCTGGCCGACCGCTCCGCCCGCGACACCGGTCATCAGGGCGAGGTTGGAGACGAGACCGTCCATCGCGCCGAACACCGCGGGACGCAGCCAGCCGCCGTTCACGTCCCGGTGTGTGTGGTTGTCCCGGTGCGCCTCGTGCAGCGTCGCCTCGGTCTCGATGATGGCCATGGAAGATCCCTGCTCCCCGCTCTTTGGACATGTTCCAGAGTTTTACAACGCCAAAACTACGCCCCGGATTCCATCGCCGCCAGCAAGGAAAGGCTGCGCTAACCTGCGGTTTTACCGCCACCTGCTCACTTGATCATCACTGCGCGCAGATGTCGACCGGGTGATGCTGGGGCTCCTGAGGCTCGGCGGCGCCACCGGAGTGGGACACATGCCGTATGGCATCGATCGCCTGCATCCCCTCCGTGCCGGCGCCCGGTGACGCCGCCGGACTTCGCGAACGGGCCCGCGGCGCGCTGCTGGGCCTGGCCGTCGGTGACGCCCTCGGGGCACCGGCCGAGAACATGAAGCCCTCCGAGATCCGCGCGCGGTGGGGCCGGATCACCGGCTACGTGGCCGAGAAGCCGGCGGGCACCGACGACACCGAGTACGCGATCTTCTCCGGCCTCCTGCTGGCCAGGCACGGCTCCGCCCTGACCCCGGCCCATGTGGAGGCGGCCTGGCACGAGTGGATCGCCGACCGCGAGGAGGGCCCCTTCCGGGGCGCCGGCTTCAGCGAGCGCGGCACCCTGGAGAACCTGCGCCGCGGCCTGGCCGCCCCGATCTCGGCCCAGCACCGGCACGCCTGGAGCGACGGTCTGGCCATGCGCGCGGCCCCCTTCGGGGTGTTCGCGGCGGGCCGCCCGGCGGAGGCGGCCCGGCTGGTCGCGATCGACGGCTCGGTGAGCCACGACGGCGAGGGCATCTACGGCGGCCAGGCGGTGGCGGCGGGCGTCGCGGCGGCGATGGCGGGAGCCCCGCCGACCGCGGTCGTGGCCGCGGCTCTCGCGGTCGTGCCCGACGACTCCTGGACGGCCCGCAGCCTGCGCCGCGCGGTGGTCGTGGCGCACCGCGGGGAACGCGCGGTGCGCTCCGCTGTCGTCATCGGCGGCTACCCCTGGACCGACCTGGCCCCCGAGGCGGTGGCCCTCGCCTTCGGCGCGTACGCGGCCGCCGACGGCGACTTCGAGCAGTCCGTCCTGACGGCGGTGAACATGGGCCGCGACGCGGACACGACGGCGGCGGTGGCGGGGGCGCTGGCGGGTGCGACCCGGGGAGTGTCGGCGATCCCGCAGGCCTGGACGGCCCCCATCGGCCCGGTCCACGGCAGATGTCTCCCGGCGATGGCGGGCTACCACATCCTGGACGTGGCGGACCTGCTGACACCCGCGGGGCCCACCGGCCCGACGGACTGCATCCTGGCGGGCGACGGATCGGAGACCCCCGCATGACGACCCACGCGCCAGCGGCCGCCGACGGTGAACGCGCCCCACGGGAGACCAGGACCTCTCGGGTGACAGTTACGGGCGGTGCGCCGGTGGGAGAGAAACGGGCCGAAGGCGAAGCCGAGGCCACGAGAAGAGCCGAAGGGCTCCTGCTCGGACTCGCCGCCGGCGACGCCGCAGGCTGGCCCGCGGCCCGCCACCGAGCCGCCCGCATGCCCGACTGGACCCGCCGCCTCACCCGCGAACTGGACACCTTCGCCGAACACAACGCCACGACCACCCTCCCCGTCCCCATCGCCCTTAACCAGCCCCCCGAGCCCCTCCGCCTCGGCCCCTCCGACGACGCCGAATGGGCGGCCTTCGCCGCGGAAGCCCTCCTGCGCGCGGGCGACGACACCGTCCTGAACGACCTCGGGCGCGAGCGCCGCACCCGCGCCGCGATCGACCTCACCTGGAACGCCCTCGCCGCCGAGGTCGCCGCCGCCGCGGACCGTGCCCCCGAGATCGAGTCCGCAGTCCTCCCCCTGCGCGCCCGCATCTCCGTCCGCGCCGGCCTCGGCAACCTCGCCACCGGCCTGCGCCCGCCCGCCACCGGCCACGACAACCCCCACTACTTCGACGACGCCGCCTGTGTACGCGCCTGCGTCCTGGCCGTGGCCCATCCCGGAGACCCCCGCAGCGCCGCCGGCCTCGCCGAGTTCGACGCCCGCTACACCCAGGACGGCGACGGCGTGCACGGTGCCCGCGCGATGGCGGCGGCGCTCGCCCTCGCCCTGGCCGGCGCCCGCATCGAGGCCTGTGTCACCGCCGCGCTCGCCGAACTCCCCCAGGAGACGGAGATCGGCCGCAACGCCCGGCACGCCCTGCGGCTCGCCGCCGACGCGGACAGCGCCTTCGCCCTCGTCCCGCCCCTGGAGCACCAGATCGTCGACCACGTCTACAGCTATGGCATCGCCGCCGCCGAGACGGTCCCGGTCGCCCTCGCCCTGGCCACCGCGGCCCGCGGCCGCATCGCGGAGGCCGTCCCGGCGGCGGCCTGCCTGTCCCGCGTCGCCGACTCCGCCCCGGCCCTGGCGGGCGCCCTCACCGGCGCCCTGGGCGGCGGCGCTTCGATCCCCGCCGCCTGGCGGGAGACCTGCCGCACCCTCTCCGGCTGTGTCCTGCCCCGCCTCACCGGCACGGACCTCGTGGAACTCGCCGGACTGCTGGAAGCCGTACAACCGGCCCGTCCGGGTGGATGATGCGGCCATGCAGCCCAAACCACACCAAAACATCCTCCTGGACGAGCGGATCAGCGGCGCCCTGGTCGGGGCCGCCGTCGGCGACGCCCTCGGCGGCCCCGTCGAGGGCTACTCGCCCGAGCAGATCCTTCAGCGCCACGGCGGACGCGTCCACGGCATCGTGGGCCCCTGGCACGGCGACGACTGGCGCACGGCCCGCCCTCTCGCCCCGTACCACAAGGGCGACGGCCACGTCACCGACGACACCTTGATGACGCACGCCCTGGTCCGCGTCTACACCCGGGTCCGCGACCACCTCGACGCCTACGCCGTCGCCGATCACCTGGTCCCCGGCCTGATGACCGAGCCGCGCTGGATCCCGGAGCTGGAGTCCGAGGCCCTCCCCCTCCAGCGGATCTTCCTGGCCGAGAAGTGGCTGGTGACGAGGATCCACTACGGCCACGCCGACCCGCGCGAGGCCGGCACCGGCAACATCGTCAACTGCGGGGCGGCGATGTACATGGCCCCGGTCGGCCTGGTCAACGCGGCGGACCCGCGGGCCGCGTACGCCGAGGCCCTCGACGTCGCCGGCGCGCACCAGTCGTCCTACGGCCGGGAGGCGGCGGGCGTCCTGGCGGCGGCGGTGGCGGCGGCGTGCACGCCGGGCGCGACCCCCGACTCGGTCGTCTCGGCGTGCCTCTCCCTCGCGAAGGACGGCACCCGGGCCGCGATCGAGCGGGTCTGCGAGGAGGCGTCCCGCCACACCGACTTCGAGTCGGCCCTGCGCCCGCTGCGTGAGGCGGTCGCCCCCTACGACACGGTGGGCCCCGACTACCGTGCCCCTTCACTCGGCGCCCGCCGCCCCTCCCGCCTGCACGCGATCGAGGAACTCCCGGTCGCGCTGGGCATGCTGCTGGTGGCGCGGGGCGACTACCGCCACGCGGTCCTCGGGGCGGTGAACTACGGCCGCGACTGCGACTCCATCGCCACCATGGCCGGCGCCCTGGCCGGCGCCCTGGGCTCACCGGTCCCGGAGGACTGGGCCAAGACGGTCGCGGAGGCCAGCCGCCTGGATCTGTGGGAACCGGCGACCGCACTCACGGCCGTGGCCCACGAGATCTTCGCCCGGGACGTGGCCCGCCGACGCGCCCACGAGCAGGCCTTCGTGTCCCTCGGAGGCCAGGAATGCTCCGACTGACCTGGGTCCAGCCGGAGGACCTGATCGGCCACGAACTCCGCCAGGCGGCCCAGGACGGCCGCGAACCGAAGGCCGTCGCAGCCCGCTGGCGAGCGGCGGGCGGCCCCGAGGCCCCGGCCACCGCGGGCGCGTCCCCCACCCCGGTCTCCCGTTACCTGCGCCGGCTGGCGGAAGACCTCCTCGACGAACTGGCCGACCTGCCGAGCACGCTGGCGGACGACGAACCGACGGACCTGGACCGGATCAGAGCCGCCTGCCCCGACTGGCCGGAGCCCGTGGGCGCCCCGGCCTGCACCACCCAGCACCGCCTCGAAGCCGCCTGGCTCGGCCGCGCCACCGGCTGTCTCCTCGGCAAACCGGTCGAGAAGCTCCCCCTCGACGCCATCCGCCGCCTCGCCCGGGCCACCGGCAACTGGCCACTCACCAGCTACTTCACCGCCCGGGGCGTCCCGGCGGAACTCCTCGGAGAACACCCCTGGAACCGCCGCTCGGCATCCACCTCCCTCGCCGAGAACATCGACGGCATGCCCGAGGACGACGACCTCAACTACCCCCTCCTCAACCTCGTCCTCCTCCAGCGCCACGGCAGGAACTTCACCACCACGGACGTGGCGCGCACCTGGCTCGACGAACTCCCCGCCGGCCGCACCTTCACCGCCGAACGCGTCGCCTACCGCAACCTGCTCAAAGGCCTGGAACCTCCGCACACCGCCCGCCACCGCAACCCGTTCCGCGAGTGGATCGGCGCCCTGATCCGAGCCGACGTCCACGGCTGGACCAACCCCGGCCGGCCGGCCGCGGCGGCCGAGCAGGCCCACCGGGACGCCACCCTCAGCCACACCGCCAACGGCGTCTACGCGGCGATGTTCACGGCGGCCGTCATCGCCGCGGCGGCGACCGGCGACCACGACGTCCACGCCTGCCTGCGCACCGGTCTCACTGTCGTCCCGCCACGCTCCCGCCTGGCCCGCGCCGTCCGCCAAGCCGTGCGACTCGCCCACGCACACGCGGACTTCGACACGGTCGTCGACGAACTCCACGCCCTGCACGGCGCCACCCACCACTGGGTGCACGCCGTCCCCAACACCGCCCTCGTCGCCGCCGCCCTCACCCACGCGGACGGCGACTTCGCCGGCTCGATCTGCCGTGCCGTGAGCGGCGGGTGGGACACCGACTCAGGCGGCGCGACGGCCGGGAGCATCGCCGGGCTGCTGGCCGGACACCCCGCGGCGCTCCCCGAGCGCTGGACGGCGCCCCTGAAGAACCGGCTGTCGACGTCCGTCGGGGACTTCAACGGCATCGGCTTCGACACCCTCGCCCACCTCACGCACCGGGAGACCCTCCGCCCATGACCGCGCCCACGACCGCGCCCCTCACCGGCCTGCGCGTCCTCGACCTCGCCACCCTCTTCGCCGGTCCGATGGCCGCCACCCTGCTCGGCGACTTCGGCGCCGAGGTCGTCAAGATCGAGCACCCGACGAAGCCGGACCCCTCCCGGGGCCACGGCCCCTCGAAGGACGGCGTGGGCCTGTGGTGGAAGATGCTGGGCCGCAACAAGCGGACCATGACCCTCGACCTGGCGAAGCCCGGCGGCCGCGCCACCCTCCTGCGCCTGGCCGCCCGCACCGACGTGATCATCGAGAACTTCCGCCCCGGCACCCTGGAGAAGTGGGACCTGGGCTGGCCGGAGCTGTCGGCCGTCAACCCCCGCCTGGTCCTGGCCCGCGTCACCGGCTTCGGCCAGTTCGGCCCCTACGCCCACCGCCCCGGCTTCGGCACCCTCGCCGAGGCGATGAGCGGCTTCGCCGCGATCACCGGCGAACCGGACGCGCCCCCGACCCTCCCGCCGTTCGGCCTGGCCGACTCCATCGCGGGCCTGACGACGGCGTACGCGGTGATGACGGCGCTCGCCGCACGGGAGCGCACCGGCGAGGGCCAGGTCGTCGACATGGCCCTGATCGAACCGATCCTGGCCGCCCTCGGCCCCCAGCCCCTCTGGTTCGACCAGCTCGGGCACGTCCAGCCCCGCACCGGCAACCGCTCCCCCAACAACGCCCCGCGCGGCGTCTACCGCACCGCGGACGGCACCTGGGTCGCGGTCTCCACCTCCGCCCAGTCGGTCGCGGAACGCGTGATGCGCCTGGTCGGCCGCCCGGAGTTGATCGACGAGCCCTGGTTCGCCTCGGGCGCCGACCGCGCCCGGCACGCCGACATCCTGGACGAGGCGGTCGGCGGCTGGATCGCCGCGCGCACCCGCACCGACGTCCTGGCCGCCTTCGAGAAGGCCGAGGCGGCGGTGGCCCCGGTCCAGGACGTCCGGGACGTGATGACGGACCCGCAGTACCAGGCCCTGGACACCATCACCACCGTCGACGACCCCGAACTCGGCCCGCTGCGCATGCAGAACGTCCTCTTCCGGCTCTCCGCCACCCCCGGCGCGATCCGCTGGGCCGGCCGCCCGCACGGCGCCGACACCGACGAGGTCCTGACCGAACTGGGCCTCACCCCGAACGACGTCACGGCGCTGCGCGCGGAGGGCGCCCTGTGACGGCGTTCCCGCTCACCTGGCTCTACGCCCCGGGCGACCGCCCCCACGTGGTGGCGAAGGCCCTCACCTCCGGCGCCGACGTCGTCGTGATCGACCTGGAGGACGCGGTCGCCCCCGACCGCAAGGCCTACGCCCGGGCGGCCACCGCCGACCTGCTCGCCCACCCGCCGGCCGTTCCGGTCCACGTCCGCGTCAACGCCCTGGACGGCCCCTGGGGCGAGCAGGACATCTCGGCCCTGGCCCCGGCCCCCGGGCTCTACGGCCTCCGTCTCGCCAAGATCACTTCGCCCGCCGAGATCACCCACGTGGCGCGCCGAGCCGCTGGGGCCGATCTGTACGCCCTGCTGGAGACAGCCCTCGCCGTGGAGCGGGCGTACGCCATCGCGTCCGCCCATCCGAACCTGCGCGGCATCGCGCTCGGCGAGGCCGACCTCCAGGCCGACCTCGGCATGTGCGATGACACGGGCCTCGACTGGCCCCGCTCCCGGGTGGTCGTGGCGGCCCGGGCCGCCGGGCTGCCCCCGCCGCCGCAGTCCGTCCACCCGGACACCCGCGACCTGGAGGGGCTGGCCGTCTCCTGCGCCCACGGCCGTGCCCTGGGCTTCCTCGGCCGTGCCGCGATCCACCCCCGCCAGCTGCCGGTGATCGAACGCGCCTTCCTGCCCACCGAGGCCGACATCGAACGGGCTGAGGCGGTCCTCAAGGCGGCCGCCGCGGAGCAGGGCGCCCAGGCCCTCCCGGACGGCCGCTTCGTCGACGCGGCCGTGGTGACGGCCGCCCGGCGCACCCTGTCCCTGGCGCGCCGCCGCTGAACATGCCGAGAGCGCCCGGGAGGACTCCCGGGCGCTCTCGGCATGTCACAGGGGGCGGGCCGTCAGGTCTTCTTCCCGGACCCGGCCTCGTTCTTCGCCGGGTCGGTCCCGGACCGGTCGGCAACCTCGTCGTCCTTGCCGGTGTTCCCCGACTTCTCATCGCCGTCGGCGTCCTCACCGGGGGCCGCGGCACCCGGTTCCACGACGTCCTCCCGCCCGGGCCGCTTCTTCGACGACACCACCAGGTACGTCACCGCCAGCAGGAAGACCAGGATCGCGGTCCACACGTTCAGCCGGAGGCCCAGGATGTGGTGGGCGTCGTCGACCCGCATGTACTCGATCCACGCCCGGCCCGAGCAGTACGCGGCGACGTACAGCGCGAACGCCCGGCCGTGCCCGAGCCGGAAGCGGCGGTCCGCCCAGATGACCAGGAACGCCACGCCGATGCACCACAGCGACTCGTACAGGAACGTCGGGTGGTAGGTACCCGGCACCCGCCCGTCCGCCGACGAGGTGATCTCCAGGGCCCAGGGCAGATCGGTGGGCTTGCCGTACAGCTCCTGGTTGAACCAGTTGCCCCAGCGGCCGATCGCCTGGGCGAAGGCGATCCCGGGGGCGATGGCGTCGGCGTAGGCGGGGAGTGGGATGCCACGGCGGCGGCAGCCGATCCACGCGCCCACCGCGCCCAGCGCGATCGCGCCCCAGATGCCGAGGCCGCCCTCCCAGATCTTGAAGGCGTCCACCCAGTCGCGGCCCTCGCTGAAGTACAGCTCGTAGTCCGTGATCACGTGGTAGAGGCGGCCGCCGACGAGGCCGAAGGGCACGGCCCAGACAGCGATGTCGGCCACCGTGCCGGCCCGCCCGCCCCGGGCGATCCAGCGCTTGTTGCCGAGCCAGACCGCGACGAAGACGCCGATGATGATGCAGAACGCGTAGCCGCGCAGCGGAACGGGGCCGAGGTACAGCACCCCGCGCGACGGGCTGGGAATGAAGGCAAGTTCCATGGCAAGGTCGACGCTACCGTGCCGCGCCGGGCCGGGGGCGGGCGGCCCGGCTACGGGTCCATAACGGGGGCGTGAGAACGCTTCTTACCCCTGGTTCGCCTCCTGCACCATCTGCTTCAGCTTGGCCGGGGTCATCGTCCG
Source organism: Streptomyces sp. SID5643 (assembly GCF_009872555.1). Lineage (NCBI taxonomy): Bacteria > Bacillati > Actinomycetota > Actinomycetes > Kitasatosporales > Streptomycetaceae > Streptomyces > Streptomyces sp. SID5643. The sequence goes on along the minus strand of NZ_WWIC01000271.1, from coordinate 29,103 downwards.
GTCCTGGTAGATGTTCTTGCCGTCGAACAGCACGGTGGGCGTGCCGGAGAAGTCGCCCTTGTCGAAGGCCTGGTGGGACTTGGCGACCCAGCCGTTGTGCTTGCCGTCCTCGACGCACGAGCGGAAGGCCGGGGTGTCCAGGCCGTCGACCTTGCCGGCCAGCTCGATCAGCTTGCCGTTGTCCGCGTAGGCGTCGTCGACCTCCGGGGGCTGGTTGTCGAACAGCACGTCGTGGTACGCGGGGAACTTCCCGGCGTCCTGGGCGCAGGCGGCGGCGTTGGCGGCGTTGCGGGAGCCGGTGCCGCGCATGTTGCCGTCGATGAGGGTGACCAGGTGGTACTCGACCTTCAGCTGACCGGCGTTCGTCAGCTCGTGGATCACCGGCCGGTACGCCGTCTCGAAGGACTTGCACGCGGGGCAGCGGAAGTCCTCCCAGACCGTGAGCGTGGACTTGGCGCTGTCCTTGCCGACCGGGATCGCCAGGCCGTCCTTGCCCTGCGCCCCGGAGGGGGCCACGACCGGGCCCGAGGCCTCGCTGTCGTCGTCCTTGCCGGCGTTGGCCGCGACGACGCCGATCACCGCCGCGAGTCCGAGGACGGCGACGACGGCGCCGCCCACGATCAGCGCGCGGCGGCGCTTGTCCGCGGACTTCTGCTTCTCGCGCTCGACCGCCAGCTTCTCCCGGGCGGTGCGCTTTCCCTCACGGTTCTTGTCGCTCACACCCCGGAAACGAACCGGGGAGGCGCACCGCGCCTCCCCGGCCCCAGGTCCACCCGTACGAGGGACCTGTATGACTTCCGGTGTTCTTACGCCTGTCCGCGCACGCCCTTGGCGAGGTCACCGGCGAGGACCCGCACGGCCTCCACACCGGCCGCGTCGTCCGGGGCGTCCAGCATCGCCTTGACGAACGCCGAGCCGACGATCACGCCGTCGGCGAAGCGCGCGACCTCGGCGGCCTGGGCGGGGTTGGACACGCCGAGCCCGACGCAGACCGGCAGGTCCGTCCCCGTGGCCCGGGTACGTTCCACCAGGTCCTGAGCCTGCGAGCTGACGCTGGCGCGGGTGCCGGTGACACCCATGAGGGAGGCGGCGTAGACGAAGCCCCTGCCCGCCGCGGTGATCTGCGCGAGCCGCTCGTCCTTGCTGCTGGGCGCGACGACGAAGACGGTGGCGAGACCGTGCTTCTCCGCGTGCTCCCTCCACAGGGCCGACTCCTGCACGGGCAGGTCGGGCAGGATGCACCCGGCGCCGCCCGCCTCGGCGAGCTCGGCGGTGAACCGCTCGACGCCGTAGCGGTCGATGGGGTTCCAGTACGTCATGACCAGGATGGGCTTGCCGGTGGCGGCGTGCGCCTCGCGGACCGTGCGCATCACGTCGGCGATCTTGACGCCGCCGCGCAGGGCGATGTCGTCGGCGGTCTGGATGACCGGGCCGTCGAGGACCGGGTCGCTGTGCGGCAGGCCCACCTCGACGACGTCGGCGCCGCCGTCGATGACGGCCTTGATCGCCTCGATGCCGCCGTCCACGGTCGGGAACCCGGCCGGGAGGTAGGCGATGAGGGCGGAGCGCCCTTCGGACTTCGCCGCGGCGAGGGTGTCGCTCAACAGCCGGATGTTGCCGCTCACTTGGCGTCCCCCTCGATCTCGGCGGTGCCGGAGGCGTCCTCGGCGACCTCGGCGTCGGTGTCGTACAGGCCGAAGTAGCGCGCGGCGGTGTCCATGTCCTTGTCGCCGCGGCCGGACAGGTTGACCACGATCAGCCCGTCCTCGCCCAGCTCCCTGCCGACCTCCAGGGCCCCGGCCAGCGCGTGGGCGCTCTCGATGGCCGGGATGATGCCCTCGGTGCGCGACAGCAGGCGCAGGGCCTGCATCGCGGCGTCGTCGGTGACCGCGCGGTACTCGCCGCGGCCGGAGTCCTTCAGGTACGCGTGCTCCGGGCCGATGCCCGGGTAGTCCAGACCGGCCGAGATCGAGTACGGCTCGGTGATCTGGCCCTCCTCGTCCTGGAGGACGTACGAGCGGGAGCCGTGCAGGATGCCGGGCTCGCCCGCGGTGAGGGTCGCGGCGTGCTCCCCGGTCTCGACGCCGTGCCCGGCCGGCTCGCAGCCGATGAGGCGGACGCCGGTGTCCGGGATGAAGGCGTGGAAGAGGCCGATGGCGTTGGAACCGCCGCCGACGCAGGCGACGGCCGCGTCGGGCAGGCGTCCGGCGCGCTCCAGGAGCTGGCGGCGGGCCTCGACGCCGATGACCCGGTGGAAGTCGCGGACCATGGCGGGGAAGGGGTGCGGTCCGGCGACGGTGCCGAAGAGGTAGTGGGTGTGGTCGACGTTGGCGACCCAGTCGCGGAAGGCCTCGTTGATGGCGTCCTTCAGCGTGCGGCTGCCGGACTTCACGGCGATGACCTCGGCGCCGAGCATGCGCATGCGGGCCACGTTGAGGGCCTGGCGCCGGGTGTCGATCTCGCCCATGTAGATCGTGCAGTCCAGGCCGAACAGCGCACAGGCGGTGGCCGTGGCCACGCCGTGCTGTCCGGCGCCCGTCTCGGCGATGACGCGGGTCTTGCCCATGCGCTTGGTGAGCAGGGCCTGGCCGAGGACGTTGTTGATCTTGTGGGAGCCGGTGTGGTTGAGGTCCTCCCGCTTCAGGAAGATCCGGGCGCCGCCCGCTTCCGCGGCGAAGCGGGGCACCTCGGTGAGCGCCGAGGGGCGGCCGGTGTAGTCGACCAGGAGGCCGTCGAGTTCCTTCGCGAACTCGGGGTCGTGCTTGGCCTTGTCGTACTCGACGGCCACCTCGTCGACGGCGGCGACGAGGGCCTCGGGGATGAACTTGCCGCCGAACGCCCCGAAGTAGCCTTCGGGGCTCGGGGTTCGACCCTCGGGGTCGGGGATGAAGAACTGGCTGGGCATGCGTGTACCTCACGGTGAGTGTGTATGGAATGCACTAGTCGCCGTGGGGGCGGGGATCGGTTGTTGACCGCGAGCCGTCAGTGGCTGGTCGCGCAGTTCCCCGCGCCCCTTACGGGGCGCTGTTGCCATCGCATGCCGTTCACCTGGCCCGGCTCGTCACCGATGACGTACCGCACGCGACGGCCGTGGATCCGGCGGGCCGGGGCACGACAGCCGCGGGGGCGGCAGCCGCGCGCGAGGCGGGCGTACCGGTCCACGGTCGTCAGGGTGGCAGTCATCGGGGCAAGCCTAGCGGGTGATCAGCTCCGGCCGTGCCGGAGTGCGGGGTGTTCGCCGGCCGCCACCAGGTCCGAGACGGCCGTCCTCGGGTCCTTGCCGGTGACGAGGGACTCGCCGACCAGCACCGCGTCGGCGCCGGCGTTGGCGTAGGCGATGAGGTCGTGCGGGCCGCGGACGCCGGACTCGGCGATCTTGATGATGTGGCCGGGGATCTCCGGCGCCACCCGCTCGAAGGTGCCGCGGTCGACCTCCAGGGTCTTGAGGTTGCGCGCGTTGACACCGATCACGCGGGCGCCGGCGTCCACCGCGCGCTCCACCTCGTCCTCGTCGTGCACCTCGACCAGGGGCGTGAGCCCGATGGACTCGGCCCGCTCGATGAGGGACTCCAGGGCGGGCTGGTCCAGGGCGGCGACGATCAGCAGCACGACGTCGGCGCCGTAGGCGCGGGCCTCCCACAGCTGGTACGACGTGACGATGAAGTCCTTGCGCAGGACCGGGATGTCGACCCGGGCGCGGACCGCCTCCAGGTCGGCGAGCGAGCCGCCGAAGCGGCGCTCCTCGGTGAGGACGGAGATGACGGCCGCGCCGCCCGCCTCGTAGTCCGCGGCGAGTCCGGCCGGGTCGGCGATCGCGGCCAGCGCGCCCTTGGACGGGCTGGAGCGCTTGACCTCGCAGATGACCTTGACGCCGTCGCCGCGCAGTGCGGCCGCGCCGTCCTTGGCCGCGGGCGCCTTCGCCGCGCGCTCCTTGAGCTCGTCGAGGCTGACGCGCGCCTGCCGCTCCGCGAGGTCGGCACGGACTCCGTCGATGATCTCGTCGAGCACACTCACGCGAGCGGCCCCCTTCCAGACTCTTGACAGTTCCAGCGACCGATCGACGAACCGATGGTCACTGCGATGGTATCCGCAGCGGGGCGTAGGCCTCGCATCCGGTTGACGCCGGTCCCACTACCTGGACATCAGCTCGTTGATCAAGGATGGAGCCAGCCACCGAAGGGCAGGTTCCGGACAACCGTGAAGACCAGCAGCAACGCTCCGAGGCTCCACACCAGCCCCGGACGGGGGTCAATCCGCAAGGGCCGCCCGCGGACCGCGTGCACCACCCAGACGGTCCACAGCACGGCGAACCCCAGATAGCCGAGGGTCGCGAGGGCGTTGGCGTGCAGCGCCGCCAGGAGGTCCCCGTGGACGACGGCGTGCGCGCTGCGCAGTCCGCCGCAGCCGGGGCAGTAGAGGCCGGTGTGGCGCAGCAGCGGGCAGGCGGGGTAGTGGCCGGGTTCGTTGGGGTCCACGGTGCCCACGTAGGCGAAGGCGGCAGCGACGGCCGCGAGCACCCCGGCGGGGACGGCCAGGCGGCTCGGGACGCTCGGCGTCGCCCTTCGGCTCTCGGCGTTCACGGTACGCATTGTGCCCCGTACACGCGTGAGGGGCGGCTCCGCCACCCCTGTGCCGGAACCGCCCCTCACGTGAGGACGTACGGAGGCGCGGGGTCAGCTCCCGGCGCCGGCCGGCTCGCCGTCGCCCGTCATCCGGTGCGGCTGGTGCGCTTCCTTGGGCTGGCCGAGGCCCATCATCCGCATGACGCCGCCGACGACACCGCCGAGCAGCACGATCACCATGCCCGCCCAGAAGCCCGCCGGCTGGTCCATCACCATGAACGCGCCCGAGACGCAGAAACCGATGAAGGCGATCGTGACACCGGTCCAGGCGGCCGGGGTGTGACCGTGGCTGCTGCCCGCCATTGCTTGCTCCTCGTTGCTGTGTGCGTGTCTGAGCAGGACGCTCGGGCCCATTGTCCCGCACGTGTGCCCGCGCGGTGAGCGGGGGTGCTCCCCCGGCCGGCCCGGTCCCCCGTGTGGGCTCAGGCCCCGGTCGGGTCCTCGCCCCGGTCGAGCGCCTTCCACAGGTCCTCGGGCCGCTCGGGGTCGACGGCGGGGGCCTTGCGGCGCGGCTGTGGCGTGCCGCCCCGCTCGTAGCGGCCGGACATGGCGGGCCACAGCCGGCCGTAGCGCAGGGCGAGCAGCCCGGCCAGGAGGATCAAAACACCGCCGACAACCGCGACGTACGGCCAGGCGGTGTGGCTGAGGGTGTCGACGGAGGCCGAGGTGTCACCGGTGGCCTGCGCGGCCTGCTCGTCGAGCGCGGAGCTGTCGGAGGCGCCGAGCAGGGCCGCGACGACGATGCCGGCGCCCGAGAGCGCCAGCAGCGCGGCGACGGCGAAGCGGCCGGCGCGGCGCACGGCGAAGACGGCGACGAGCGCGGCGAGGCCCACTATGGCGAGCGCCGCGGGCACGCCCGTGACGTCGCTGCCCTTGGCGGTCAGGGGGAAAGCGCCGCCGGCCACCGTCGCGGTGCCCTGCGACCACTGCTGCCGGGTGGCGAGCAGCGCCACGGCGGCGCCGAGCGCGCCGCTCAGCAGGGCGACGGCGAGGCTCAGGCGGCCGGCCCGGGCGGGTCCGGGGGCTTCGGAACGGGGGTGAGGTACAGCAGTCACGTGTCCCACTATCGCCTGAACCCCGGGCGAACCGTCACCCGGGGTTCATCTCAGTCCTTTCCGAGCCGGTTCGCCGTGTGCACGGCCCGCAGCACCGCCGCCGCCTTGTTGCGGCACTCGGTGTCCTCGGCGACCGGGTCGGAGTCGGCGACGATGCCCGCCCCGGCCTGGACGTAGGCCGTGCCGTCCCGCAGGAGGGCGGTGCGGATGGCGATGGCGGTGTCGGAGTCGCCGGCGAAGTCGAGGTAGCCGACGCAGCCGCCGTACAGCCCGCGCCGGGACGGTTCGAGTTCGTCGATGATCTGCATGGCGCGGGGCTTGGGGGCACCGGAGAGGGTGCCGGCCGGGAAGCAGGCGGTGAGGACGTCGAAGGCGGTGCGCCCGGCGGCCACGCGGCCCGTCACCGTCGAGACGATGTGCATCACGTGCGAGTACCGCTCGACGGACATGAAGTCCACCACCTCCACCGAGCCGGGCTCGCAGACCCGCCCCAGGTCGTTGCGACCGAGGTCGACGAGCATGAGGTGCTCGGCGCGCTCCTTGGGGTCGGCGAGCAGTTCCTCGGCGAGAGCCTGGTCCTCCTGCGGGGTGGCGCCGCGCCAGCGGGTGCCGGCGATGGGGTGCACCATGGCCCGGCCGTCCTCGACCTTGACCAGGGCCTCGGGGGACGAGCCGACGACGTCGAACCCGTCGAAGCGGAAGAGGTACATGTACGGGGACGGGTTGGTGGCCCGCAGGACCCGGTAGACGTCCAGCGCGCTCGCCGTGCACGGGGTCTCGAAGCGCTGGGAGGGGACCACCTGGAAGGCCTCGCCGGCCCGGATGCGCTCCTTGATGTCCTCGACGGCCACCCGGAAGTCGGGGCCGCCCCACAGCGCGGTGTACTCGGGGAGCTCGGAGGGCGGCAGGACGGCCGGGGGCTGGGCGACCGGCCGGGAGAGGTCGGCCTCCATGGCGTCGAGGCGGGCGACGGCGTCGGCGTGGGCCTCGTCGACGCCGGTGTCCAGGTCGTTGTGGTTGATCGCGTTGGCGATCAGCAGGACCGAGCCCTCCCAGTGGTCCATGACGGCCAGGTCGCTGGTGAGGAGCATGGTCAGCTCGGGCAGCTTCAGGTCGTCGCGCTCGCCGGGGCCGATCTTCTCCAGGCGGCGGACGATGTCGTAGCCGAGGTAGCCGACCATGCCGCCGGTGAAGGGCGGCATGCCCTCCTGGTGGGGCGTGTGCAGGGCCTCGATGGTGGCGCGCAGGGCGGCGAGGGGGTCGCCGTCCGTGGGGACGCCGACGGGCGGGGCGCCGAGCCAGTGGGCCTGCCCGTCGCGTGCGGTCAGCGTCGCGGCGGACCGCACGCCCACGAAGGAGTACCGGGACCAGGAGCGGCCGTTCTCCGCGGACTCCAGCAGGAAGGTGCCGGGGCGCTCGGCGGCGAGCTTGCGGTAGAGCGCGACCGGGGTGTCGCCGTCGGCGAGGAGCTTGCGGGTGACGGGGATGACCCGCCGGTCGGTGGCGAGCTTGCGGAAGGTCTCGAGGTCCATGGCCGCTGACCCTACTGATCCGTGGCGGAGGGGGCGGGACCGCCGTCCTTGAGGAGCACGTCCTCGTCGAAGCAGGTGCGCGCGCCGGTGTGGCAGGCGGCGCCGACCTGGTCGACCTTGACGAGCACGGTGTCGGCGTCGCAGTCCAGGGCGACCGACTTCACCCACTGGACGTGTCCGGAGGTGTCGCCCTTGACCCAGTACTCACGGCGGCTGCGCGACCAGTAGGTGCAGCGGCCCGTGGTCAGGGTGCGGTGCAGCGCCTCGTCGTCCATCCAGCCGAGCATGAGCACCTCTCCGGTGTCGTACTGCTGGGCGATGGCGGGCAGGAGGCCGTCGGGACTGCGCTTGAGGCGCGCGGCGATCTCCGCATCGAGGCGACTGGTGCTGGTCATGGTGCCCATTGTGCCGCGCGCCACTGACGTGCCCGGTGGAGTGTCCACTGGGCGGACCGGGTGGCCGGTCGTAGGCTGGGCCGCATGTCGACCCATGCCAAGCGTGAACGACTTCTCCTCGCCGACCTGTTGGAGACCGCGGGCCCGGACGCGCCCACCCTGTGCGAGGGCTGGACCACCCGGGACCTCGCCGCGCACGTGGTGGTGCGCGAGCGCCGTCCGGACGCCGCAGGCGGGATGCTGATCAAGCAGCTCGCGCCGCGCCTGGACAAGGTGATGGCGGAGTACACCGACAAGCCGTACGAGGAGCTGATCCAGCTGATCCGTACGGGCCCGCCGCGTTTCTCGCCCTTCTCCCTGAAGCCGGTCGACGAGGCGTCGAACATCATCGAGTTCTACGTCCACACCGAGGACGTGCGCCGCGCCCAGCCCGACTGGTCGCCCCGCGATCTCGACCCGGTGTTCCAGGACGCCCTGTGGTCCCGTCTGGAGCGCACCGCCCGCCTGATGGGCCGCGGGGCCCCGACGGGCCTGGTCCTGCGCCGCCCTGACGGCCAGACGGCGGTCGCGCACCGCGGCACGCCGGTGGTCACCGTGACCGGCGAGCCGTCCGAGCTGGTCCTGTTCTCCTACGGCCGGCAGAACGCGGCCAAGGTCGACCTGGACGGCGACGAGAACGCGATCGCGAAGCTCCACGAGTCCAAGCAGCTCGGAATCTGAGGAGGGCCCGGGAGGGCGTGTCACCGCACCGGGTGACCCGCCCCCCGCAGCGTCTCCTTGACCTGGCCGATCCGCAGGTCCCCGAAGTGGAACACCGACGCGGCCAGCACCGCGTCCGCGCCGGCCTCGACGGCCGGGGGGAAGTCGGTGAGCCGGCCGGCGCCGCCGGAGGCGATGACGGGGACCGTGACGTGCTTGCGTACGGCCCGGATCATCTCCAGGTCGTAGCCGTCCTTGGTGCCGTCGGCGTCCATCGAGTTGAGCAGGATCTCGCCGGCGCCCAGCTCGGCGGCCCGGTGGGCCCATTCGACGGCGTCGATACCGGTGCCCTTGCGGCCGCCGTGCGTGGTGACCTCGAAGGAACCCGACGCGGTGCGGCGGGCGTCGACCGACAGGACCAGCACCTGGCGGCCGAAGCGCTCGGCGATCTCGCGGATCAGGTCGGGGCGGGCGATGGCGGCGGTGTTGACGCCGACCTTGTCGGCGCCCGCCCGCAGCAGCTTGTCCACGTCCTCGGGGGTGCGGACGCCGCCGCCGACCGTGAGCGGGATGAACACCTGCTCGGCCGTGCGGCGCACGACGTCGTAGGTGGTCTCGCGGTTGCCCGACGAGGCGGTGATGTCCAGGAACGTCAGTTCGTCGGCGCCCTCGGCGTCGTACACCTTGGCCATCTCGACGGGGTCGCCCGCGTCGCGCAGGTTCTGGAAGTTGACGCCCTTGACGACCCGGCCGTTGTCCACGTCCAGGCAGGGGATGACTCGGACCGCCAGGGTCATGAATCGTGCTCCTCTAGTGTTCCTCTGAGGGTGTCCCTCTGAATGCTTCCACTTCCACCGACACCAGGACCCGGGAGTCGATGAAACCCTGCACGACCAGCAGGGTCGTGACCGGGCGTACGGCGTCGAACAGCTCCTTGTGGGCGCGGCCCACCGCGTCGACGTCCCGGGCGTGTGCCAGGCACACACGGGTGCGGATCACCGACTCGGGGGTGAGCCCGAACTCGGCGATCGCCTCCAGGGCGGTGGTGAAGGCCACCTTGGCCTGCTCGTACGGGTCGCCCTCGCCGTAGAGCACGTCGCCCTTGAAGGCGGTCGTGCCCGCCACCAGCACGCGGTCGCCCGCCGCGACGGCGCGTGCAAAACCGAAGGACTCTTCCCAGGGACTTCCGCTCTGCACACGCCGTACGGTCATGACGACACAGCCTCCAAGGCCTCTTCCAGGGTGAACGCCTTCGCGTACAGCGCCTTCCCGACGATGGCTCCTTCGACACCGAGCGGGACGAGGTCGGCGATGGCGCGCAGGTCGTCGAGCGAGGAGACCCCGCCGGAGGCCACGACCGGGCGGTCGGTGGCGGCGCACACGTTGCGCAGGAGTTCCAGGTTGGGGCCCTGGAGCGTGCCGTCCTTGGCGATGTCGGTGACGACGTACCGGGCGCAGCCCTCCTTGTCGAGGCGCGCCAGCGTCTCGTAGAGGTCGCCGCCGTCGCGGGTCCAGCCACGGCCGCGCAGGGTGGTGCCGCGGACGTCGAGACCGACGGCGATCTGGTCGCCGTGCTCGGCGATGACCTTGGCGACCCACTCCGGGGTCTCCAGGGCGGCCGTGCCCAGGTTGACGCGCTTGCAGCCGGTGGCGAGGGCGGCGGCGAGGGTGTCGTCGTCGCGGATGCCGCCGGACAGCTCCACCTTGATGTCCATGGCGCCGGCGACCTCGGCGATCAGCTCGCGGTTGTTCCCGGTGCCGAAGGCGGCGTCGAGGTCGACCAGGTGCAGCCACTCGGCGCCGGAGCGCTGCCAGGCGAGGGCGGCCTCCAGCGGGGAGCCGTAGGAGGTCTCCGAGCCGGACTCGCCGTGCACCAGACGGACGGCCTGGCCGTCGCGGACGTCGACGGCGGGGAGGAGTTCGAGCTTGCTCACAGTGTTCCGATCCAGTTGGTGAGGAGCTGGGCTCCGGCGTCGCCGGACTTCTCGGGGTGGAACTGGGTGGCCCACAGGGCGCCGTTCTCGACGGCGGCGACGAACGGCTTGCCGTGGGTGGACCAGGTGACCTTGGGGGCCGTCATCGCCGGGTTGTGCGTTTCCAGCGACCAGTCGTGGACGGCGTAGGAGTGCACGAAGTAGAAGCGGGCGTCCGGGTCGAGGCCGGCGAACAGCTGCGAACCGGGCGCCGCCTCGACGGTGTTCCAGCCCATGTGGGGCACGATGTCGGCCTGAAGCGGCTCGACGGAGCCGGGCCACTCGTCGAGGCCCTCGCTCTCCACGCCGTGCTCGATGCCGCGCGCGAAGAGGATCTGCATGCCGACGCAGATGCCCATGACCGGGCGGCCGCCGGACAGCCGGCGGTCGACGATCCAGTCGCCGCGGGCCTCGCGCAGGCCGGTCATGCAGGAGGCGAAGGCGCCGACGCCGGGCACCAGCAGGCCGTCGGCGTTCAGGGCCTTGTCGTAGTCACGGGTGATCTCGACGTCGGCTCCCGCGCGCGCGAGGGCGCGCTCGGCGGAACGGACGTTGCCGAAGCCGTAGTCGAAGACGACGACCTTCTTCTGCGGGGCGCTCAATTCCACACCTCCAGCCTCATGACACCGGCCACCAGACACATCGCGGCGCCGATCGACAGCAGCACGATCAGGCCCTTGGGCATCTTCTGCTTGATGAAGGAGTAGATCCCGCCGACGAGGAACAGCCCTACGACGATCAGCAGGGTCGAGATGCCGTTCACAGGGCGCCCTTCGTGGACGGGAGGATGCCGGCCGCGCGCGGGTCGCGCTCGGAGGCGTAGCGCAGGGCCCGGGCGAGCGCCTTGAACTGGCACTCCACGATGTGGTGCGCGTTGCGTCCGTAGGGCACGTGCACGTGCAGCGCGATCTGCGCCTGCGCCACGAAGGACTCCAGGATGTGCCGGGTCATCGTGGTGTCGTACTCGCCGATCATCGGCGCCATCTTCTCGGGCTCGGTGTGCACGAGGTAGGGGCGGCCGGACAGGTCGACGGTGACCTGGGCGAGGGATTCGTCCAGCGGGACCGTGCAGTTGCCGAAGCGGTAGATGCCGACCTTGTCGCCGAGGGCCTGCTTGAAGGCGGCGCCGAGGGCGAGGGCGGTGTCCTCGATGGTGTGGTGCGAGTCGATGTGCAGGTCGCCCTCGGTCTTCACGGTGAGGTCGAACAGACCGTGGCGGCCGAGCTGGTCGAGCATGTGGTCGTAGAAGCCGACGCCGGTGGAGATCTCCGTCTTGCCGGTGCCGTCGAGGTCGATCTCGACGAGGACCGAGGTCTCCTTGGTCGTCCGCTCCACGCGTCCGGTGCGGCTCATGAACTCTGCTCCTTCTTCAGTGCACGTACCGCGTCGAGGAACGCGTCGTTCTCTTCGGGGGTTCCGGCGGTGACCCGGAGCCGGCCGGGCACGCCGTTGTCCCGGACCAGGACGCCCCGGTCGAGGATCTTCCGCCAGGTCTCGTGGGAGTCCTCGAACCGGCCGAACTGGACGAAGTTCGCGTCCGACGCGGTCACCTCGTAGCCGATCGCGCGCAGTTCGGTGACCAGGCGGTCCCGTTCGGCCTTGAGCTGTTCGACGTAGCCCAGCAGGGTGGCGGTGTGCTCCAGGGCGGCCAGGGCGGTCGCCTGGGTGACGGCCGACAGGTGGTAGGGCAGCCGGACCAGCTGGACGGCGTCGACGACGGCCGGGTGGGCCGCGAGGTAGCCGAGGCGCAGGCCCGCCGCGCCGAACGCCTTCGACATGGTGCGGGAGACGACGAGGTTCGGGCGGCCCTCGATCAGCGGCAGCAGGGAGTCGCCGTGGCTGAACTCGATGTACGCCTCGTCGACGACCACCATCGAGGGCTTCGCCGCCTGTGCGGCCTCGTACAGCGCGAGGACCGTCTCGGGCGGGACAGCGGTGCCGGTGGGGTTGTTGGGGGTGGTGATGAAGACGACATCCGGCCGGTTCTCCGCGATGGCCTTCTCGGCGGCGGCGAGGTCGATCGTGAAGTCCTCGTTGCGGGGGCCGGAGATCCAGCCGGTGCCCGTGCCGCGGGAGATGAGGCCGTGCATCGAGTACGACGGCTCGAAGCCGATGGCGGTGCGGCCCGGTCCGCCGAAGGTCTGCAGCAGCTGCTGGATGACCTCGTTGGAGCCGTTGGCCGCCCAGACGTTGGCGACGCCGACTTCGTGGCCGGAGGTGTCCGTCAGGTACTCCGCCAGGCGGGTGCGCAGCTCGACCGCGTCCCGGTCCGGGTAGCGGTTGAGATTGCGGGCCGCTTCCCGGACCCGCTCGGCGATGCGTTCGACCAGCGGCTCGGGCAGCGGGTAGGGGTTCTCGTTGGTGTTCAGCCGGACCGGGACGTCCAGCTGGGGCGCGCCGTAGGGGGACTTGCCGCGCAGCTCGTCCCGTACGGGGAGATCGTCGATGCGTACGTCGTTCACTTGCCCTGGGGAACCTTCCAGTCGAACCTCGCCTTGATCGCCGCGCCGTGGGCCGGCAGGTCCTCGGCCTCCGCCAGCGTGACCACGTGGTGCGCGACCTCGGCCAGCGCGTCCCGCGTGTAGTCGACGATGTGGATGCCGCGCAGGAAGGACTGGACGGACAGGCCCGAGGAGTGGCAGGCGCAGCCGCCGGTGGGCAGGACGTGGTTGGAGCCGGCCGCGTAGTCGCCGAGGGAGACCGGGGCCCAGGGGCCGATGAAGATCGCTCCGGCGTTGCGGACCCGGTCGGCGACGGCGGCGGCGTCGGCCGTCTGGATCTCCAGGTGCTCGGCGCCGTACGCGTCGACCACCTTGAGGCCCTCGTCGATGCCGTCGACCAGCACGATCGCGGACTGCCTGCCGGACAGGGCCGGGACGATCCGGTCCTCGACGTGCTTGGTGGCGGCGACCTGCGGCTCCAGTTCCTTCTCGACCGCGTCGGCGAGTTCGACGGAGTCGGTGACGAGGACGGCGGCGGCCAGCGGGTCGTGCTCGGCCTGGCTGATCAGGTCGGAGGCGACGTGCACCGGGTCGGCCGTGTCGTCGGCGAGGACGGCGATCTCGGTCGGGCCTGCCTCGGCGTCGATGCCGATCCTGCCGGTGAAGTAGCGCTTGGCGGCGGCGACCCAGATGTTGCCGGGGCCGGTGACCATGTTGGCGGGCGCGCAGGACTCGGTGCCGTAGGCGAACATCGCGACGGCCGTGGCGCCGCCGGCGGCGTACACCTCGTCGACGCCGAGCAGCGCGCAGGCGGCGAGGATCGTCGGGTGCGGCAGGCCGCCGAAGCCGGCCTGGGCGGGTGAGGCGAGGGCGACGGACCCGACGCCGGCCTCCTGCGCGGGCACCACGTTCATGATCACGGAGGACGGGTACACCGACCGGCCGCCGGGCGCGTAGAGCCCGACGCGGTCGACCGGCACCCACTTCTCGGTGACGCTGCCGCCGGGCACGACCTGGGTGGTGTGCGTCTCGCGGCGCTGCTCGCGGTGGACGGTCCGGGCGCGGCGGATGGACTCCTCCAGGGCCGCGCGCACGGCCGGGTCGAGCTCCTCCAGCGCGCGGGTGAGCGCGGCGGCCGGCACTCGTACCTGGTCGAGCCTGACCCCGTCGAACCGCTCGGCGGCGTCGATCAGCGCCGCGTCGCCCCGATGATGCACGTCCTCACAGATCGGCCGCACCTTCTCCAGGGCGGCCGCTACGTCGAAGTCGGCTCGGGGCAGCAGGTCGCGCAGGGCAGGACCCTCGACGAGGGCGTCGCCGCGCAGATCGATTCGGGAGATCACGTGCTCAATTCTCTCAGACCCGGGTGAGGCGTCGTTCGCGCGTATCAATGGCTGATACAGAACGCCGCGGGACGCCGGAAGATCACCCTCACGTGGAGTGTTCGGCAGGTCACCCAGCGGGCATGAACAGGTGTACGAGGGAAGTGACCCGCGAGTACCTGGGGAGGATGGAAGAGCTGTGACCGAGGGGGCCGGCGTCCGTGCCGGGGATGTGCCCGACGACCTGACCGCGACCGAGGCCGGCATGTGGCAGGCCTTCCGCAACGGCACCGTGTACGACCTGAGCAGCGGCGACGCCCTGGAGGACGACCCGCACGGCGGCCGCCCGTGGGGCGAGGAGCGGACCGTCCGGGCCCGGGTCGTGTGCTGGCTGCTCCTCGACGGCCCGCCCGCCCTGGCCGGCCGCGTGTCGTCGCTGAAGCTGATCGGCGTGCAGGTCAGCGGCTCACTGGACCTCGCGGGCGGCACCGTGGTGCCGTACGTCGAGCTGCGCCGGTGCCGGTTCGAGCAGGACGTATTGCTGCCGGAGGCCCGCTTCACCACCCTGCGGATGGTGGACTGCTCGGTGCCGCGGCTGGAGGCGGCCCGGGTGCACACGGAGGGCGACCTCCATCTGCCGCGCTGCCGTTTCCACCACGGCATCCGGCTCACGGACGCGCAGATCGGCACGGACCTGATGCTCAACCAGGCGATCGTGCACCGGGACCACAGCGGCCGGTCGATCGCGGCGGACGGCCTGACCGTCGGCCAGGACTTACAGGCGGAGCTGCTGGAGTCGCACGGTGAGCTGAGCCTGCGCGCCGCCACCGTCGGCGTCTCGCTCAGCCTGCGCGGTGCGCGTCTGTCCAACCCCTACGAGCGGCTCGCGCTGAACGCGCCGCAGCTGACCGTCGAGCGCAGTCTGTACCTGACGCCCGCGGGGGTCGGCGCCCAGGCGATGAGCGGGATGACCCCGGCACAGGGGACGCGGATCCAGCGCTTCGCCTGCGAGGGCGGGATCCGGCTGGACGACGGCCGGTTCGGCGACGCCGTCGACTTCGAGCGGGCCAGGTTCACCCTCACGGACGACCAGGAGCTGTCGCTGCGCCGGGTGCAGACGCCGGAGCTGCGGTTCCTCGGGGAGCAGCCGGCGCGCGGCCGGGTGGTGCTGTCCGGGGCGAAGGTCATCAACCTGATGGACCGGGCGGACGCCTGGCCGGGCCCCGGGCGGCTGCACATGGGCGGTTTCGCCTACGAGAACCTCGTGCCGCGCGGGCCGTTCCCGCCGGCCGAGCGGCTGGACTGGGTGGCCGCGGCGACCGCCGAGTACAACCCGGAGCCGTACGAGCGGCTCGCGGCCGTACTGCGGGCGTGCGGGGAGGACGAGGACGCCCGGGAGGTGCTGCTCGCCAAGCAGCGCCGGCATCGCGAGAGCCTGCCGATGGCGGCCAAGCTGTGGGGGTACGCGCAGGACTGGACGGTCGCCTACGGCTACCGGCCGGGCCGGGCCGCGGTGTGGATGGCGGTGCTGTGGGCGGCGGGCTCCTTCGCCTTCGCACGGGCCGGACATCCGCCGATGAAGCGGGGCGAGCACCCGGAGTGGAACCCCACGCTCTTCACTCTCGATCTGCTGCTGCCGGTCATCGACCTGGGCCAGGTGGGCTTCTGGCAGCTGCGCGGGGGCTGGCAGTGGCTGGCGACGGCGATGATCCTGCTGGGCTGGATCCTGGCGACGACGGTGGCGGCGGGCGCGACGCGGCTGCTGCGCCGCAACTGATGGTGCTGGTGTGACCACAGTTATGCAACTGTCACGGTTTTACGTTCTCTTGACCATTGGATGTACAACTTTCCGCAGGTTCCATGAACACTCTGGCGCCGTCATGAGCAGCGGACTTTCAATGGTCGGCACCATGGCAATGCAGCTCCCGTTCATCCGTGCGAGCCGGATGGCAAGGACCTCCCCCCACCTCGTCGGCGAGACGTGCGCCGACGACGAGGTGCTGCTCGACGCGCCCGACGCCCGGCTGAGCCCGGCGCTGGTCGCCGCCGCCCGGGGTGACCACGTCCCGGCCGCCTCGCTGCTCCTGGCCACCCGCGCGGCCTCGGAGTGGGAGCGGCGCGACCGGTACGTGACGCGGCTGGCCGCCTTCGCGCGCTCGCGGCCCGAGTGGCTGGACGCCTGGCTCGCCACCGCCCCGCAGGACCCCGACGCGCTGCTGGTCGGGGCCCAGCTGGCGGTGGACCGCGCCTGGCAGTCACCGGCCCGGGCCGAGCTGCTGCGCGAGGTGAGCCCGCTGATCACGGCAGCGGCCCGGGGCGACCAGCGGGACCCGGTGCCGTGGCGGCTCGCGCTCGACCACGCCCGTGGGGCACAGGCCGGGCACACCTACTTCGAGGAACTGTGGGCGGCGGCCGTCCGCCGTGCCCCGCACCACTACGGGTGTCATGTGGCGGCCCTGCGCTACCTGTCCACCTACTGGCACGGTTCGCACCACGAGTGCTTCGACTTCGCCGACCGGGCCGCCCAGGACGCTCCCGCCGGGGCGCTCGTCCAGGCCCTGCCGCTGCGGGCGGCCTTCGGCTACCTCACCGACGACTGCGGGCCCGAGATCCCGCGCGAGCGGCTGGACGCGGCGGCCGACCGGGCGATCGCGCTCTCCCCGCGGCTGCCGGCGGCCGACCCCTGGCCGGCCCGGATGCGCAACCTGCTGATCTTCGTCCTGGTGCGCCTGGAGCGCTGGCCCGACGCCATCGAGCAACTGCGCCTGAACGGCCCGTACGCCACCTCCTTCCCCTGGGACCGGGTGTCGGACGACCCCCTCGGACACTTCCTGCGGGTGCGCGAGGACATCCGGGTCGGAGCGGCCGGGAACCCGTCCGGGGATCCACGGAGTGAACGGGGCGGGCGAGTCCGTCCCGGCGACCATTAGGCTTTTACGTCGTGACCACCGTCCGGCTCCCCCTCTTCCCCCTGAACTCGGTGCTGTTCCCGGGGCTCGTGCTCCCGCTCAACGTCTTCGAGGAGCGGTATCGCGCCATGATGCGCGAGCTGCTGAAGACGCCCGAGGACGAGCCGCGCCGGTTCGCCGTCGTGGCGATCCGCGACGGCCACGAGGTGGCCTCGACCGCGCCCGGCATGCCCGACCCGACGGCCCTGCCCGAGCGGGGACCGGCGGCCGGCTTCGGCCCGGACCCGGTCAAGGCGTTCCACAAGGTGGGCTGCATCGCGGATGCGGCGACGATCCGGGAGCGCACCGACGGCTCCTTCGAGGTGCTGGCGACCGGCACGACCCGGGTGAAGCTGCTGTCGGTCGAGGCGTCCGGGCCCTTCCTGACGGCCGATCTTGAGCCGTTGGAGGAGGAACCGGGCGACGAGGCCGCGCCGTTGGCCGAGGGGGTGCTGCGGTCCTTCCGCCAGTACCAGAAGCGGCTGGCCGGGGCGCGGGAGCGGTCCCTGGCGACGGGGGCCGAACTGCCGGACGAGCCGGGCGTGGTGTCGTACCTCGTGGCGGCCGCGATGATGCTGGACACCCCCGCCAAGCAGCGTCTGCTCCAGGCCCCGGACACCGCGTCCCGCCTGCGCGACGAGCTGAAACTCCTTCGCTCCGAAACGGCGATCATCCGCAGTCTGCCGTCGTTGCCGGCGTCGGAGCTGACGCGCGGCCCGATGAGTCTCAACTGAGGGACGGCCACGGCTCGACGGGAACGAGGAGGACGGTTTCCCGCCGGGGCACAAGGGATGGATCCGGCCACCGGGACGACTGAAAACCTGTGGGGCCTCCGTGATCGGCCTGCTTATGATCAAGCCTGACCGGCCATGATCATGGCCATGACCGCATTTAGGGGGATACACAATGAGTCGTGCGCGCGTTCTTGCCGTCGCCGCCGGTGTCGCGATCGGTTCCACGCTCCTGGTCGCGCCCGCGCATGCGGCGCCCGCCGGGGCCCAGGACCGCGTCGAGTGCACCCGCATGAGCAACGGGCAGCTGTGCATATCGCTGAACACCAGCCCCAGCCGCGTCGAGGTCTTCTACACGAAGAAGGCCGGCAGCCAGATCAGGGCGAAGCTGGGCTACCGCACCACCAACGGTGGCAGCACGTACGGCCCGACGGAGACCATCTCGACGGGCGACCGGGAAACCCAGACCTGGACCATGAGCTACCGCTGTGACGTGGACTGGAAGGGCCTGATCAAGGTCGAGGGCCAGGGCACCTTCGAGACCCCGTGGGCGACCTGCTGACCCGGAGCAGAACCTCGTGTGCCGCCCCGTCCGGGAACCTCTCCGGGCGGGGCGGTCCGCATGGCACCGTCTGGCAGGATGCCGCTCCATGGCGAAGAAGTCGAAGAAGCAGCAGTCCGGCGGCACACCCGCGACCGTGGCCCTGACTGCGGCGGGCGTCACCTACACCGTCCACGCCTACGACCACGATCCCTCGCACCCCTCCTACGGCGAGGAGGCCGCCGAGGCGATGGGCGTCTCACCCGACCGCGTCTTCAAGACCCTGGTCGCGGACGTCGACGGGACGCTGACCGTCGCGGTGGTCCCGGTGGCGGGCCAGCTGGACCTGAAGGCCCTGGCGGCGGCCGTGGGCGGCAAGCGCGCGGCGATGGCCGACCCGGCGCTCGCGGAGCGCACGACGGGCTATGTCCGGGGTGGCATCTCGCCCCTGGGGCAGCGCAAGAAGCTGCCGACGGTCCTCGACGCCTCGGCCGCCGCGCACGCGACGGTCTGCGTGTCGGCGGGCAGGAGGGGCCTGGAGGTGGAGCTCGCTCCGGAGGACCTCCGGAAGCTGACGGAGGCGGTCCTGGCGCCCATCGGCCGTTAGGGCCTTTCGTCGGGATCAGCCCTGGCCGCGGGGGGACTCCTGGTACGGCCCGGCCGCGAACTCCGGTTCCGGATCCCGGGGGCCGAACAGGGCCATGAGCCCGAGGTGCAGCACCAGAGCGGCGAGCGGCCAGGCCAGCAACGCCCCCTTCGCGCCCAGCTTCAGGGGCGCGTCGAACGTGACGCCCCGCCCGACGGCCTGGGCCTGCGCGATCACGTCCTCGGCGGGCCCGAGCCACACCCCGACCCGCCAGGCGAGCAACGAGCCGAGCAGCCCTCCGAGGGCCAGTCCCACCACCAGCGGCACGCCTCCGCGCCGCCGCAGCAGGAAGACCACCAGCGCGCTGACGGCGCCGAAGCCCAGCCCGAGGAGCGTGAACGTGCCGTCGACCCCGATGGCCTGCTCCCCCTCGGTGTCCTTGAGGTAGACGACCCAGCTCTTCTCCACCACGTCGCCGACGAGCGGCACGTGCGGCGCGAGCCACCACCAGAGCACTCCGAGCAGCACCCCGCCGAGCGCCACCGCCACCGCGATCACGGCGGACTCCCGCAGTTCCGTCCTCATCCCGGGGCCGTCCTGTCCGTACCAGCCGTGCCCGTCGTACTCGGCGTGCTGCGACCCGGGGGCCTGAGGCCCGGCGGCCGGCGGCTGCCACGGCCCCTGTGCGGAGTGTTCGTGCGGCGGCGGTGGCGGAGTCAGTGGTGCGGTCACCCTGCCATCGTGCCAGGCCCGCCCGTGTGCCGCGTCACCGGACGACCCCTCCTCGCTCACCGGACGGCCGCCCGGCGGTAGGCCCAGGTCGCCACGGCCAGCGAGACGACGCCCACGACCCCGCACACGGCGAGGTCACCGAGCACGAAGGCCCAGTCGGGACGCGGTCCGAAGGTCCGCGCGAAGGCCTCCACGCCGTACGTCGACGGCAGCAGGTCCCGCGTGAAGCGCACGACCTCCGGCATCCGGTCCGCCGGCAGGACGCCCAGCAGCAGCGCCGCCGACATGCCCAGCTGTCCGAGCAGCGTGGCCAGTTCCGGCCGGGGCGCGAGCAGTCCCAACGCCGCACCGAGCCCGGCCAGCGCGGCGCCCGCGAGCGGGATCACCGCCAGGAGGATCCACAGATGGGCCATCGGGAGCCCGAACAGCACACAGCCGAACACCGCGGTCACGACGGTCCCGGGCACGGTGAACGAGGCGTACGCGCCCGCCGCGCCCAGCACCACGGCCGCCGGCGGCACCGGCAGCGTCGCATAGTGGTCGAGGCCTCCGCTGGCCCGCAGCTGCCCGAAGTACTGCGCGAGCAGGTTGAGCGCGACGAAGGCGACCACCAGGACCGACGACCCGGCGACGACGGCCTGCGCCTCCGCCCCGTCGTCCACGACCCCGCGCATCAGGATCATGATCCCGACCGACTGGAAGGTCGCCACGAACAGCAGCGGGATCCGCGCCACCCGCGCCCGGGACAGCTGGGCCCGGTACACGGCCGCCAGCGACGGCCACAGCCGTGCCCGAGGTCCGAGCTCGGCCGCACACGCGGCGGGCTCCTCCACGGCCAGGGCACTGCCCGGCAGGACTTCGGCGGGTACGACACTCACGTCGCGCTGCTTCCCTTCGCTCGGGTCCACTGGGGCAGTCGCCTGTTCGGTACGGATACGGCGGCCGGTCTGCTCACGGCCCGCGCGCCCGGTGTCCTCGCGCTCACACCTTCACCAGCCCCTGCTGCACGGCGCCGCCGAGGGCGAGGTACACGTCCTCCAGGCTCGGCGTGGCCAGGGTGAAGTCGTCCAGGGCGGCGAAGGCGGCCCCGCCGGTGACCGTCGCGACGACCGTCCGGGCCTCCTCGGGTCCGAGCCGCAGCGTCCAGCGGCGGCCCGACTCCACGACGCGGTCCTTCAGCGCGGCCACCTCGGGCACGTGCAGCGGAGCCGCCTCCCGCCACACCAGGTCGACACGCACCTCGCCGGCGACCTGCTCCTTCAGCCCGGCGGGGGTGTCGCAGGCGATCACCCGCCCCCGGTCGAGGACGGCCACCCGGTCCAGCACCGTCTCGGCCTCGATGACGTTGTGGGTGACGAGCAGCACGGTCGTCCCGCGCTCGGCCCGGCGCCGGTCGACGGCGGACCACACGGCCCGCCGCGCCACCGGGTCCATGCCGGTGGTCGGCTCGTCGAGCACGAGCAGCGGCCGCTCCCCCACCAGGGCCGCGGCGAAGCACGCCAGGCGCCGCTGGCCCCCGGAGAGCTTCTTCAGCGGCCGCCCGGCAAGGGGGGCGAGCCCCAGTTCGTCGAGGACGGCGTCCCGCTCGGCCCGCGCCTGCCGTACGTCCAGGCCGCGCAGCCGCCCCGTGGTCTCGGCGGCGAGCGACACGGTCAGCTCGTCGAGGGCGGTCGACTCCTGCCCGAGGTAGGCGAGGATCCGCGCGGCCCGCTCGGGGTGGCGCACGATGTCGTGGCCGAGGATCTCCACACCGCCGTGGTCGGGCCGCATCAGCCCGGTGAGCTGGCGCACGAGGGTGGACTTGCCGGCGCCGTTCGGCCCGAGCAGGCCGAAGATCTCGCCGCGGCGGACGTCGAGGGTCACGCCGTCCGTGGCCCGGACCTCGGGTGTTCCCGGGGCACCGCGCCGGCCCCGGAGCGCCGGATAGGTCTTGGTCAGCCCGCGCACCGCGCACACGACGTCACCATCGTGCCGAAATGCCTGTGCCGCGCGCTTACTCACAAGGGACGAGACTACGGGGTCGGCGACCCAGGTCCGCTCTCGGGTCGGTCCGTTCCGGGAAATCCCGCGGCACAGGACCCAGGGGTCGCTCAGTCGTCGAGGGGTGGGTGCTCCACGCCCGTGCGCACGCTGATCTCCCGCCAGAAGCCGGCCCGGATGGCGTAGCGGTCCCGCTCGTCGATCTGGTCGTCCTTGTGGGCGAGCAGGCCGAAGCGTGCGGCGTAGCGCAGCAGCTCCCCGTCGACGCGGTGCGGGATGCGCGGGTACATCCCGGACAGTTTCTGCGTGTGGTTCTGGTCGCCGAGGCGCTCCACCCAGCGCCGGGCGAAGACCTGCCCCACCTCGAAGGGGTCGCCGCCGACGGTGGTGATGTCCTCCTCGCGGTCCGCCCACCGCTGCTCCGCCGTGGTCAGCTGGGCGAGCGTCGGCATCGAGGCGGCCTCGGGGGGCTCGGCCGTGGGCCGGTCGACCCAGCCTTTGTCGGAGGACCACCGGAGGGTGGCGGAGGCGGGGTGCTGGGCGGGCTGGGTGCCGGGGGCCCGCAGGGCGGCCAGGTCCTTGGGAGTGGGGACTCCTTTGGCGGCGGGCATCCGCTCCTCGGTGCCGTTCTGCCCGGGGCCGGCCACGGGATGGCGGGGCTGCTGGGCGGGCCGGTCGGTCGCGGCGCCGAGCGCGGACTCGGGCAGCGGCGCGGAGAGGATCGCGGCGATCTCGGGCCGGGGCGCGGGCTGCGGCGCGCACGCCCCCGTGTAGTCCTTGGCGCGGACGGCCTTGGTGATCCACGTGCGGTCCAGGACGCGCCGCTCGTCGGCCTCGGCGACCAGGTCCTCGGACTGGTTGTAGTCGCCGTCGGCGGCCTGGACGGCCCACAGGTGGACGGCGACGCCGTGCTCCTTGGCGGCCATCATGCCGGGCAGCAGATCGCCGTCGCCGGTGACGAGGACGACGTCGGAGCAGGCGCGGTTGCGGGCCAGTTCGGTCAGCTCGGCGTGCATCGCGGCGTCCACGCCCTTCTGGGCCCAGCGGCCGTCGCTGCGGGTCAGGGCCCCGAGCCGGACGGTGACCCGGGGCATCACGCGCAGCCTGCGGTGCTCGGGTTGGGGGACGCGGTCGGGGGCCCCGTCGAACCAGTAGATGCGCAGCAGTGGCTGCTGCGTGTCGGATTCGGCACGCTCACGCAACCCCTGGATGAGGGCGGTGTGGTCGACGGTGATCCGGGACCGCGAGGGCTCTCCGGCGAGGAGACTCGCCGCGGCTCCCAGCAGATACCCAGCGTCCACCAGGACGATGCAGCGGTCCACGCGACTCACCCTCTTCCCAGGAGGTTTGCTTCGGGCTTGCTTCGAGTCTGCCCGACCGCGCGGAGGTTAACGGCCGGAACTCGATCTTCGGCGTGGCGTTTCGGGACGTGTCGATCCGACTACCCCTGTCACACACGGTAATTGTCCGACATGCGATCGTTGTCGGGCTGTGTGAATCTGGTCCCGGCCCTGGCCCCTAGTCCCCCACAGGAGGCATCACCATGGCCAAGAACAAGAACCGTGACCGTAAGCAGCAGCGTCCGACCGAGCGTGGCCAGCGGGCCGACCGCAGCCCCGCCTCGCAGACGGAGCCCCAGACCGAGGTCGAGGCGACCCCGGGCGAGATGGCGCCGTCCGGCAAGCGAAAGCGCAGCTTCGGCCACAACTGACGTCTGCGCGACGGGCTGTTGCGGCCCACGCAAACGCACGAGGGGCGGACCCGGTTCCGGGTACGCCCCTCAAGCGCGTCGAGATCCGTGCGTCACCCGGCCAGGCAGGACGGCCCGAGCAGCACCTTCAGGTCTCCGAACAGCGCCGGGTCCGGCTTCACCCGGTGCCGGTCCAGCCGCAGCACGGTCGTCTTTGTGGGGCCCTGGAGCTTGATCCGGACCTCGCTGTCGCCCTTGTGGTGGCTGAGGACCTCGCCGAGGCGGCTGACGAGCGGCGGGGTGACCCGGGTGGCCGGGATGGTGAGGACCACGGGGGCGTTGGTGCCCGCGTTCGACAGGTCCGGCACCATCAGCTCCATCGCGACGAGCCGCGGGATGTCCTCGCGCTTGTCGAGGCGGCCCTTGACGAACACCACGGCGTCCTCGACGAGTTGGGTCGAGACGAGCTGGTACGTCGCCGGGAAGAACATGCACTCGATCGAGCCGGCGAGGTCCTCGACGGTGGCGATGGCCCAGGCGTTGCCCTGCTTGGTCATCTTGCGCTGGAGGCCGGAGATGATGCCGCCGATGGTGACCACGGAGCCGTCGGAGTAGTCACCGCCGGTCAACTGGGAGATACCCGCGTCGGCCTTGTCCGACAGGATGTGCTCCAGGCCGAACAGCGGGTGGTCGGAGACGTACAGGCCGAGCATCTCCCGCTCCTGGGCGAGGAGATAGGTCTTGTCCCACTCGTCGGTCGAGAACTCCACGTCGAGTCCGAACCCGGGCTCGCTGGTCTCGGCCTCGCCCATGCCGCCGAAGAGGTCGAACTGGCCCTCGGCCTCCTTGCGCTTGACCGCGACCACGTTGTCGATCATCGGCTCGTAGTGCGCGGTGAGGCCCTTGCGGGTGTGGCCCATCGCGTCGAAGGCGCCGGCCTTGATCAGCGATTCGGTGGTGCGCTTGTTGCAGACCACCGCCTCCACCTTGTCGAGGTAGTCCGGGAAGGAGACGTACTTCCCCTTGGCCTTGCGGCACCTGATGATCGACTCGACCACGTTGGTACCGACGTTGCGGACGGCGGAGAGACCGAAGAGGATCACGTCGTCGCCCTGGGCCGCGAAGTTGGACATCGATTCGTTGACGTCCGGCGGGAGCACCTTGATACCCATGCGGCGGCACTCGTTGAGGTAGACGGCCGACTTGTCCTTGTCGTCCTTCACGGACGTGAGCAGCGCGGCCATGTACTCGGCGGGGTGGTTCGCCTTGAGGTACGCCGTCCAGTACGAGACGAGTCCGTACGCGGCGGAGTGGGCCTTGTTGAACGCGTAGCCGGCGAAGGGGACCAGCACGTCCCACAGGGCCTGGATGGCCTCGTCGCTGAAGCCCTTCTTGCGGGCGCCCTCCTGGAAGAGGACGAAGTTCTTCGCCAGTTCCTCGGGCTTCTTCTTGCCCATCACGCGGCGGAGGATGTCGGCCTCGCCGAGCGAGTAGCCGGCGATGATCTGGGCGGCCTTCTGCACCTGCTCCTGGTAGACGATCAGGCCGTAGGTGACGTCCAGGACCTCCTTGAGGGGCTCTTCGAGCTCCTTGTGGATGGGCGTGATCTCCTGCTGGCCGTTCTTGCGCAGCGCGTAGTTCGTGTGGGAGTTCATGCCCATGGGGCCCGGGCGGTACAGGGCCGACACGGCGGAGATGTCTTCGAAGTTGTCCGGCTTCATCAGCCGGAGCAGGGAGCGCATGGGGCCGCCGTCGAACTGGAAGACGCCGAGGGTGTCGCCGCGCTGGAGCAGTTCGAAGGTCGTGGGGTCGTCGAGCGGGAGGCTCAGGAGGTCGATGTCGACCCCCTTGTTGGACTTCACCATCTTGACGGCGTCGTCCATGATCGTCAGGTTGCGCAGGCCGAGGAAGTCCATCTTCAGCAGGCCGAGCGACTCGCAGCTCGGGTAGTCCCACTGGGTGATGGTGACCTTGTCCGTGTGCCTGACCCAGACGGGCACGTGGTCGGTGATGGTCTCGCTGGACATGATCACGCCGGCGGCGTGCACGCCCATCTGCCGGACCAGGCCTTCGACGCCCTTGGCGGTGTCGATGACCTTCTTCACGTCCGGCTCGTTCTCGTACATCGCCCGGATCTCGCCCGCCTCCGAGTAGCGGGGGTGCTCGGGGTTGGTGATGCCGTCGAGGTTGATGCCCTTGCCCAGGACATCGGCGGGCATGGCCTTCGTGAGGCGGTCGCCCATCGCGTACGGGTAGCCCAGCACGCGAGCGGAGTCCTTGATCGCGTTCTTGGCCTTGATGGTGCCGTACGTGCCGATCATGGCGACCTTGTCGGCGCCGTACTTCTCCGTCACGTACCGGATCACCTCGACGCGCCGGCGCTCGTCGAAGTCGATGTCGACGTCGGGCATGGAGATGCGCTCGGGGTTGAGGAACCGCTCGAAGATCAGACCGTGCGGGATGGGGTCGAGGTCGGTGATGCCGAGGGCGTAGGCGACGATCGAGCCGGCCGCGGAGCCGCGGCCGGGGCCGACGGCGATGCCCTGCTTCTTGGCCCACATGATGAAGTCGGCGACCACGAGGAAGTACCCCGGGAAGCCCATCGAGATGATGGTGTCCATCTCGTACTCGACCTGCTTCATGCGGTCGTCCGGGATGCCGTCCGGGAAGCGGCGGTTCATGCCGCGCAGGGTCTCCTCGCGGAACCAGCTGACCTCCGTGTACCCCTCCGGGATGTCGAACTTCGGCATGAGGTCGCGCTTCTCGAACATGCCCGTGGTGTCGACCATCTCCGCGATCAGGCGGGTGTTGGCGCAGCCCTCCTGCCAGGCGTCCGAGGAGTCGATGGCGTACATCTCGTCCGTGGACTTCAGGTAGTAGCCGGTGCCGTCGAACCGGAAGCGGTCGGGGTCGGAGAGGTTCTTGCCGGTCTGGATGCACAGCAGGGCGTCGTGGGCGCTCGCCTCGTGCGCGTACGTGTAGTGGGAGTCGTTGGTGACCAGCGGGGGGATGCCGAGCTTCTTGGCGATCTCCAGGAGGCCGTCGCGGACGCGGTGCTCGATCTCGATGCCGTGGTCCATCAGCTCCAGGAAGTAGCGGTCCTTGCCGAAGATGTCCTGGTAGTCGGCGGCGGCCTTGAGGGCCTCGTCGAAGTGGCCGAGGCGCAGCCGGGTCTGGACCTCGCCGGAGGGGCAGCCGGTGGAGGCGACGATCCCCTCGGACCACTGCGCGATGGTCTCCTTGTCCATCCGGGGCCACTTCTGCAGCCAGCCCTCGGCGTACGCGTCGGAGGAGAGCCGGAAGAGGTTGTGCAGGCCGGTGCTGTTCACCGCCCACATCGTCTTGTGGGTGTAACCACCGGAACCCGAGACGTCGTCGCGCTTCTGGTGCGGCTGGCCCCACTGGATCTTGCGCTTGTTGCGCCGGGACTCGGGGGCGACATACGCCTCGATCCCGATGATCGGGGTGACTCCGGCCTTCTGCGCGGAATGGAAGAAGTCGTACGCCCCGTGCAGGTTGCCGTGGTCGGACATGGCGATGTGCGTCATGCCCATCTCGTTGCACGCGTTGAACATGTCCTTCAGCCGCGCGGCACCGTCCAGCAGCGAGTACTGGGTGTGGACGTGCAGGTGCGTGAACGGCGGCTTTGACACGGCTGCGGCCTCCAGAGGAAACATACGACACATGGGGCCCGGCAGGCTGCGGACAGTCTGGGGGGGGCAGCGTCGAAGTCTATGCCTCGGCGCTGACACGCGGAGGGCCGACCCGCGTACCTTCGTGCGAGGGTTCGCGGGCACTCCCGCGGGCCGCTGCACGTTGGCCAGAGGGCGGACCTGCCGCCCTGAAACGCACGCACCAGGAGGCACCCAGCGATGTCGTTCCCGCAGCTCGACGGCGAGCACCGCGGTGAGGAGATCCTCGCCGTCTTCGACACCGCCTTCGGCCAGCTCCTGGCCGCCGACCCGGCCGCGTTCCGCGTCAAGTTCCGCAAGATGGCGGCCTCGGCCTTCGCCTTCTACCGGGGGACGGCGGGCCTCTTCTACCACGACCTGACTGTTTCTGATCAGTTCGGGTCGAAGCGGGGCGGACCGTACCTGGACGAGCGCACCTCACGCGTGTGGATCCACGGCGACCTGCACGCGGAGAACTTCGGCACGTACATGGACGCCAACGGCCGCCTGATCTTCAACGTCAACGACTTCGACGAGGCCTACGTCGGCCCCTTCACGTGGGACCTCAAGCGCCTCGCCGCCTCCATCGCGCTGATCGGCTACGCGAAGGCGCTCAGCGACGAGCAGATCTCCGAGCTGGTGACGATCTACGCGGTCGCCTACCGCGAGCGGATCCACGCGCTGGCGACGGGCGCCAAGAGCGACGAGGTGCCGCCGTTCACGCTGGACACCGCCCAGGGCCCGCTGCTGGACGCGCTGCGCGACGCCCGCTCACTGACCCGCTTCGGCCTGCTGGAGTCGATGACGGAGATCCGCGACTTCGAGCGCCGCTTCGCCTCCGGAGGCGGCTCGGTGGAACTGGACGCGGCCACGCGTTACAAGGTCCTCGCCGCCTTCGACGGCTATCTGGAGACACTCCCGGACAGCTCGCTGGCCCGCCCGGACTCCTACCGCGTGAAGGACGTGGTCGGCCGGCGCGGCATCGGCATCGGCTCGGCGGGGCTGCCGTCGTACAACATCCTGCTGGAGGGGCACAGCGACGCCCTGGAGAACGATGTCGTGATCTACATCAAGCAGGCCCAGACCCCGGCCGTCTCCCGGCACATCACGGACCAGGAGATCCGCGGTTACTTCCAGCACGAGGGGCACCGCACGGTCATCTCCCAGCGCGCCCTTCAGGCGCACGCCGACCCGTGGCTGGGCTGGACGGAGCTGGACGGCGCGGGCCAGCTGGTGGCCGAGGTCTCGCCGTACGCGGTGGACCTCGACTGGGGCGACATCGACGACCCGGAGGAGATCGCCCAGGTGGTGGCCGACCTCGGCCGGGCGACGGCCACGATGCACTCGGCGGCGGACGACCAGTCCGGCGAGTCCCTGGTGCCGTTCTCCACCGAGCGGGCCATCGACGCGGCGATCGCGGCCGACGAGGAGGGCTTCGCCCCCCTGCTGGTCGACTTCGCGCACACCTACGGCGCACGCGCGCGTGCCGACCACCAGACCTTCGTGGACCTCTTCCGCAACGGACGGATCCCGGGGCTGTGACGGTCAGGCCTTTCACAGGCATCCTTTAGGGGTCCCTTACCGGCCCGCATGACAGACTCTCCTTTCGCTATGGACATATCCGGGACCCGCCTCAGAGCCGTACGCGCGGCGCTGTTCACGGCCGTCGTCGTGACGCTCAGCACCGCGTCGCACGTGCTGCTGTCCCGGGCCCCGCTGCCGGTGGGCACGGTGGCCGCGGTCGCCGCCGCCGTGTTCGTGATCGCGTTCGCCCTGGCGGGCCGGGAGCGCTCCTTCGGGCGGATCGCGGCCCTGCTGATCCCGCTGGAACTGGCCGCCGACACGGTGTTCACCACCGGCCAGCACGCCTGTTACGGCCGCGCGGGCGGCCCGGTCGCCGGGCCCCTGCGCTCGGTCGGCCTGGACGTGCTCTGCGGGGGCGGAGAGGTCGGCACACCCCTGGCCCGGATGGCCGGGGCCACCGGCACCGAGCGGCTGGCGGCCGCGGTCGCCCATGCCGAACCGGCCACCGCCTGGCTGCTGCTCGGCGCGCACGTCGGCGTCGGGCTCCTCGCCGCCGTCTGGCTGCGCCGCGGCGAGCGGGCCCTGGCCCAGCTGCTGCGGGCGGTGACGGCGACGACGTTCCGGCCGCTGCTGCTGGCGGTCGCCGCGGTCGCGGTGGAGC
>NZ_WWIC01000270.1:0-20133 GCF_009872555.1 Streptomyces sp. SID5643 | reverse complement strand
CGGCGGCATCGCGGCCGGCGCGTTGCTGGTGCCGTGCCCCGACGGCGCGGCGGAGGCGCCCGGCACGGTGGGCTGCTGCCCCGGTACCGCCACGCCCTGCGCTGGTGTCGCCGCCGGGTGCTGCACGGGCGGCGCGGGCGCCCAGGGGCCGGGTTCCCCGTAGGGCGGGGTGCTGTAGGGGTCGGGGTCGTGCAGCGGCCTGGGGGCGCCCTCGGCCGGTCCCGGGGACGAGACGGTGGCGGCGGGGGCGACGGACGCGGCGGGGACGTCCTGACCGCCCGGCTCCCGGGCAGCGGGGACCACGGCAGCGGCCGCGCCGGGAGCGGTCTCCTCCTGTTCCGGTGCCGCTGCGACAGGCTCCCCCGAGCCTCCGGCCGACCCCGCGGACGGAACCGCCTCCGGGCGCCTCAACTCGTAGTCGCCGTCCTCTGCGGGCCGGGCCGCCGGCCGCGCCAGCTCGAAGTCCCCGTCGGTGCCCGTCGGCTCCGCCGTGGCCGTCACCGGCCCGTGGGCGCCCGGGTCCTCCGCGGCGGCCCCGTCGCCACCCTCCGGCTCTTGCGCAGGGTCCTGCGGCCGTGGACGGCTCCACCACTTCGCTTTCGTGGGCTTCCCCTCGTTCATGCTCTCCCCACAGCCGCGGCACGGCTCGTCGCGGTGGCCGCGGTTCGTCGAATCGGCGCCCGGCCACACCTCGGCCGTGGGCGACAACCCCCGGATTCAATCAGGTTCGCGGGCCGGTGCGCAGAGTCCGGTCAGCGGGCCGTGCGTGAGGAGGCGGGGGAAGAGGGGGACGAGGCCGGGTCCGGGAGGGGCTCGGCGAACAGGGGGGCCGTGATCTCGGGGACCGTGGACCACGAGGTCAGGGCGGCCGGCGTGGCCGCTTCGAGCGGACGTATCAGCGGGGACATGACGGCCGCACCGGCCATCACCGGGGCGGTCAGCGCGTGCAGCGCGTGGTGCCGGGCGGCGGACGGTACCCCGGGCAGCAGCGGCGCGGACACCTCGGTCGGGGCGACCGGGCCGTGCCCGAGCATGCTCTGGCCGTGCACCTGCCCGAGCAGCGGAGCCGTGCGGCGGCGCTGGGATTCGGGCGGGGCCGCGGGGCCGGTGCCCTGGGTGCGCACCGGGGTGACATTGCTGCCCGAGCCCTGGCCGCCCCGGGCCTCCGTGTCGGCCGGGGTGACGGTGGAGACGCCACCCAGCGCGATCGCGGCCAGGGAGACGGCTCCGGCGGCGACGAACGCGAACCGCAACCGCGACGAGGACCGGTCGGTGTCGTGCCGGCCGACGTCGTGGATGCGGAAGCCCTTCCCCGGGGGCAGGCCCCGGTGGTCCGAGGGCAGCGCGCCGCTGTCGGAAGGCAGATTCGGGCTTCCCGGGGAGGCGGGCAGCCCGGGCAGGTGCGGCCGGGCCGGGGCGTAACCGAACTCGAACCGCTCGCCGCGCTTCACTCCGAACGCCCCGGACGAGCCGAACCGCCCGGACAGTCCTCCGGGCAGCCCTCCTCCGCCCGGCGGTGTGAGATCACCGGCCGGGCCGCCGCCCGCGGGTAGTCCCTGCAGGCGGGCCAGGAAGCTCTCGGAGGGGGGCGGTGGGGCCGCCTCCGCGAAGACGTTCTTC
This sequence comes from Streptomyces sp. SID5643, assembly GCF_009872555.1. Classification (NCBI taxonomy): domain Bacteria; kingdom Bacillati; phylum Actinomycetota; class Actinomycetes; order Kitasatosporales; family Streptomycetaceae; genus Streptomyces; species Streptomyces sp. SID5643. The sequence continues at coordinate 18,513 of NZ_WWIC01000270.1, read as the reverse complement.
AGCCGGCGCTGGGCGTCCACCTCCGCCTTGCACTTCGGGCAGGTGGCCACGTGCGCCAGTACGCGCTCACGCGCGTCATGACCGAGCTCTCCGTCCACCAGGGCGGAGAGTCGGTCTCCCAGATGCTGCTCTGCGAGGTGACCCTCGGAAGCTTTCGGCCGAGATCCGCTCACGCGCTCGCGCCCCCTCCTCCCAAGGCGGGAACACGGGGCACGAAGGAGCGGCGCTCGGCACGCGCCTCCGGAGAGCGGTGCGCAAGGGCCTTGCGCAGCTGGGAGCGGCCACGGTGGATCCGCGAACGGACCGTCCCGAGCTTGACACCGAGGGTCGCGGCGATCTCCTCGTACGACAGTCCTTCGATGTCGCACAGGACGACCGCGGCGCGGAACTCGGGGGCGAGGGTGTCGAGGGCCTGCTGGACGTCCGCGTCGAAGTGCGCGTCGTTGAAGACCTGCTGCGGTGTGGGCTCCTTGCTGGGCAGCCGCTCGGCCGCGTCCTCGCCGAGCGCGTCGAAACGGATGCGCTGCTTGCGGCGGACCATGTCCAGGAAGAGGTTCGTGGTGATGCGGTGCAGCCAGCCCTCGAAGGTGCCCGGCGTGTACGTCGACAGGGAGCGGAAGACGCGGACGAAGACCTCCTGCGTGAGGTCCTCCGCGTCGTGCTGGTTGCCGGTCAGACGGTAGGCGAGCCGGTAGACCCGGCCGCTGTGCGTGCTGACGATCTCCTCCCACGTGGGCGGAGTCCACGCCTGCCCGTCCGCGTCGGTGGTGAAGGTCGCGGTCTGGGCGAAGTCAGCGGCGTGACTGTGGTCAGCAGCGGTGTCGTTCACGGATGTCGGCCTGCCCGCCGATCCGAGGAAGCGCCGGAGCACTCCTGCGCGATCCACAGGCGCAGCCGCACCTCCCCTGTCAGCTCTGGTGGTGTCCAGTGGAGCCCCTACCATAGCCACCTCGCCCGTTAGGACCGGATAAGCGGTTTTACGAGAATTTGATCTGGGCTGATACGCCTCGTACTGCTGCGTCGGCACGTGCACGACGTCCTGCTCCACGTCCTGATCCACCGCCCGCCCCCCGTCCCGGCCCGCGCCACTTGCTCATCCCTTTAAACGACCGGTCCCATCTGCGGGTTCCCGTGCCCAACGGATACAGTCACGCCCAGGCATTCACGGGGACAGGAGAGGGTCATTACCGGCAACCGGCAGACGAGCTGGGCGTTCGCCGACGCCTATGTCGCCGAGGACGAAGCACTGCACTGGGCCCGGGACCGGGCCCGTGAGGCAGGGTTGCGCTCGGTGACGCCCGGCACGGGCGCCGCGCTGCGGTTGCTGGCCGCGTCCGTCGACGCCAAGGCCGTCGCGGAGATCGGGACCGGCTGCGGCGTCTCCGGGCTCCACCTCCTGCACGGCATGCGGCCCGACGGTGTTCTGACGACCGTGGACCCGGAGCCGGAGCACCAGCAGTTCGCCCGTCAGGCCTTCCGCGCCTGCGGCTTCGCCAGCAACCGGGCCCGCTTCATCCCGGGCCGCGCCCTCGACGTGCTGCCCCGCCTCGCGGACGCCGGTTACGACCTGGTCTTCTGCGACGGTGATCGCCTGGAGGTCATGGACTACCTCGCTGAATCGTTGCGGCTGCTGCGCACCGGCGGGCTGGTCGTTTTCGAGGGCGCCTTCGCGAACGGCCGGACGGTGGACTCCGGCCCGCAGCCCACGGAGGTGCTGCGGCTGCGCGAGCTGCTGCGTGCGGTGCGCGAGAGCCAGGAGCTGGTGCCGTCACTGCTGCCGGTGGGTGACGGGCTGCTGTGCGCGGTGAAACGCTGACCGGACGGCACGTTAGCGGACCCGGATCCGGGGCAGGCGAGTGTCATCGGTGAGAAAGGCGAGTGTCATCGGTGAGAAAACAGCCGCCCCGGCATCACGGGTGATGCCGGGGCAACTGAAAGGGTATGGTCGCGCTTGCGCGTCAGCCGACGACCTTCTTGAGGGCGTCGCCCAGGGCGTCGGCCTCGTCCGGGGTCAGCTCGACGACGAGCCGACCGCCGCCTTCGAGCGGAACGCGCATGACGATGCCCCGCCCCTCCTTGGTCACCTCGAGCGGGCCATCACCCGTCCGCGGCTTCATGGCCGCCATGCTCGTTCCCCTTCCTGAAACCCAGCTCATCGTCAAAGCCGACGGCCCCTGAGAAGGGCACACGTGCGGTTCCTTGTGGCAGGACACGCGACACCGGCATCGAACACATTGCTTCCAAGCCATTATCCCGCATCTCAGGACCCGATGACCAACATCAGTAGGCATCGCTTGGGCAACGCACGCGAGCAAAACCACTCAATTCGGCGATGAAACTGCGATACTCCGCCGCCGCACACACATCCGCCGAACCGATCCGGACGAGAATTCTTTGACGCAGGTCACACGTCCGGTGCGGTTCCCCGTCCGCGATCTCCGTCATGCTGTCGTGCAGACCCGGGGCCTACCGGCCGGTACGCCCCCGATCCGCGACCCGGAGGGGATACGCATGACCGACACCGTGCTCTACGAGGTGAGCGACGGACTGGCGACGATCACGCTGAACCGCCCGGAGGCGATGAACGCGCTGAACGTGGCGGCCAAGGTCGCCCTGCGGGAGGCGGTCGAGTCGGCGGCGGGCGACGGCGCCGTACGGGCGGTGCTGCTGACGGCCGCCGGTGACCGGGCGTTCTGCGTCGGACAGGACCTCAAGGAGCACATCGGGCTGCTGGTCCAGGACCGGGAGACCGGCTCGGGGCAGACGATGAGCACGGTCCGGGAGCACTACAACCCGATCGTGCGGGCGCTGGCCGGGGCGGCCAAGCCGGTGGTCGCCGCGGTGAACGGGGTGGCGGCCGGGGCGGGCTTCGGCTTCGCGCTCGCCGCGGACTACCGGATCGTGGCGGACACGGCGGCGTTCAACACCTCGTTCGCCGGGGTGGCGCTGACCGCGGACTCGGGGATCTCCTGGACCCTGCCGCGGGTGATCGGCCCGGGCCGGGCCGCCGACCTGCTGTTCTTCCCGCGGAGCATCAGCGCTCAGGAGGCGTACGAGCTGGGCATCGCCAACCGGCTGGTGCCGGCCGGTGACCTGCGGGCGGAGGCCGAGAAGGTGGCGCGGGCGCTGGCCGAGGGCCCGACGGTGGCGTACGCGGCGCTGAAGGAGTCGGTGGCGTTCGGGCTGACGCACTCCTTGGAGGAGGCCCTGGAGAAGGAGGACGAACTCCAGACCAGGGCCGGCTCCTCCGAGGATCACGCGATCGCGGTGCAGGCGTTCGTCAACAAGGAGAAGCCGAAGTACCTGGGGCGCTAGAGCTCGTCCCGCGCCTCCTGCACGCCCCTTCCGGCGACGCAGGTCTCCAGGTGATCGTCCACCAGGCCGCACGCCTGCATCAGCGCGTACGCCGTCGTCGGACCCACGAAGCGCAGGCCCCGCTTCTTCAGGGCCTTGGACAGGGCCGTCGACTCGGGGGTGACGGGCGGGACGTCGGAGAGGGTCTTCGGGGCCGGCCGCCCGGCCGGATCGGGGGCGTGGGACCAGATCAGCGCGTCCAGTTCGCCCGGGGACCACTCCGTCAGCGCCCGCGCGTTGGCGAGGGTCGCGTCGATCTTGGCGCGGTTGCGGATGATGCCGGCGTCGGCCAGGAGGCGTTCGCGGTCGTCGTCGGTGAAGGCGGCGACCGAGGCGATCTTGAAGTCGGCGAAGGCGGCGCGGAAGCCGGGGCGGCGGCGCAGGATCGTGATCCAGGACAGGCCGGACTGGAAGGCCTCCAGGCTGAGGCGCTCGAAGAGCGCGTCGTCGCCGTGGACCGGGCGGCCCCACTCCTCGTCGTGGTACGCCACGTACTCCGGGGCGGACAGGGCCCAGGGACAGCGCAGGGCGCCGTCCGGTCCGGCCAGGGCGGCGCCGTCGCTCACGGCCGGTCCTCCTTCCCCGGGGCGGGCTTGTCGATGGACACGTGGTTCTCCCCGGACGCGTGCACCGGTCCGCGGCCGGAGCCGGACCGGGCTCCGGCCAGGGCCGACTCCAGGTCGGCGATGCGGGCGTCGCGCTCGGCGAGTTCGGCGCCCAGGCGGCTGAGGGCGTCGTCCACGTCCGCCATGCGGTAGCCGCGGGCGGCGAGCGGGAAGCGCAGGCCCTCCACGTCCGCGCGGTCGACCGGGCGGTCCGGGGGCAGCGGGTCGCGCAGCCGCTCGGGTGCGGCCTCGGGCAGCGGGCCGTTCTCACCGCCGCCCACGACGGCCAGCGTCACCGCGGCGACCACGACGGCGAGCGCGACGACCAGGAACAGGAACATAACCATCGCGGGGCCCCCACGGTCGGATGGATCGGACTCTTCGGACGTCCTCCGAGTCGGATGTTGTCAGGCTCCGATCGTGCCATGAGCGTCCGGCGGTTAGGGTCGCAGGCGGCGGAAGACGGCACGTACCAGGGAAGGTCACAGGGGATGCTCAGGCTGGGCAGGCGGAAATTCGGGACGCACGAGCCGGTGATCATGGCGATCGTGAACCGCACCCCGGACTCCTTCTACGACCGGGGCGCCACCTTCCGCGACGAGCCGGCTCTCGCGCGTGTGGAGCAGGCCGTGGCCGAGGGCGCCGCGATCATCGACATCGGCGGGGTCAAGGCCGGGCCGGGCGAGGAGGTCACGGCCGAGGAGGAGGCCCGCCGGACGGTCGGGTTCGTGGCGGAGGTGCGGCGGCGGTTCCCGGACGTGGTCATCAGCGTGGACACCTGGCGGGCCGAGGTCGGCGAGGCCGTGTGCGAGGCCGGGGCCGATCTGCTGAACGACGCGTGGGGCGGGGTCGATCCGGGGCTGGCTGAGGTGGCCGCGCGGTACCGGGTGGGCCTGGTGTGCACGCACGCGGGCGGGGCGGAGCCGCGGACGCGGCCGCACCGGATCGCGTACGACGACGTCATGGCCGACATCCTGGACGTGACGGTCGGGCTGGCCGAGCGGGCGCTGGCGCTGGGGGTGCCGCGGGAGTCGATCATGATCGACCCGGGGCACGACTTCGGGAAGAACACACGGCACAGCCTGGAGGCGACGCGGCGGCTGGACGAGATGGTCGCCACGGGGTGGCCGGTGCTGGTGTCGCTGTCCAACAAGGACTTCGTGGGCGAGACGCTGGACCGGCCCGTGAAGGAACGGGTCGTGGGGACGCTGGCGACGACGGCGGTGTCCGCGTGGCTCGGGGCGCAGGTGTACCGGGTGCACGAGGTCGCCGAGACGCGGCAGGTGCTGGACATGGTCTCGGCGATCGCGGGGCATCGGGTTCCTGCCGTCGCCCGGCGCGGGTTGGCCTAGCCCCGGGCGTTCAGGGGGCTGCCGCCCCCTGGACCCCCGGGACCTGTGCCCGTCCGCCGCCCGAAGCGGTCGGACAGGACGCGGGGCGCGAAGAGCCCCTCAGCGCCCCGCCTCCTTCGACACCAACGCCACCGCCTCGTCCACGTCGTCCGTCACGTGGAACAGCAGCAGGTCCTTCTCCGCCGCCTTGCCCTGGGCGATCACCGTGTCGCGGAGCCAGTCGACCAGGCCGCCCCAGTAGTCGCTGCCGAACAGGACGATCGGGAAGCGCGTGACCTTCTGGGTCTGGACCAGCGTGAGCGCCTCGAAGAGCTCGTCGAGGGTGCCGAGGCCGCCGGGCAGGACGACGAAGCCCTGGGCGTACTTGACGAACATCATCTTCCGGACGAAGAAGTAGCGGAAGTTCAGGCCGATGTCGACGTACGGGTTCAGGCCCTGCTCGAACGGCAGCTCGATGCCGAGGCCGACCGACATGCCCTTCGCCTCGAGGGCGCCCTTGTTGGCGGCCTCCATCGCGCCCGGGCCGCCTCCGGTGATGACGGCGAAGCCCGCGTCGACCAGGCCCTGTCCCAGCCGGACGCCCGCCTCGTACTCGGGCGAGTCCGCCGGGGTCCGGGCCGAGCCGAACACGCTGATCGCGGGCGGGAGTTCGGCGAGCGTGCCGAAGCCCTCGATGAACTCCGACTGGATGCGCAGCACCCGCCAGGGGTCGGTGTGGACCCAGTCGGAGGGGGCCCGCTCGTCCAGCAGCCGCTGGTCGGTAGTGCTGGCCTGCACCTGGTCCCGCCTCTGGAGGACCGGGCCCAGGCGCTTTTCCTCCGGCGGCTGCTTCTTCCCCTCGGGGTTGCCGGTCGCCATGTGCGCTCCCTCCGTCGTGCCTGTCTTTCCACCTCAGCGTAGATCTACGCGGGTTACGAACGAGGGACGTGAGCATGTCCGCGATGCAGCGCCGTAAACCCGTCGGCGCGCCGGCGGGGTCAGGCGGTCAGCCAGTTCCGCAGGCGCTCCTCGCCCGCGAGGATCTTGGCGATCTCCACGCGCTCGTCCCGCTTGTGCGCCAAGTGGGGGTTTCCGGGGCCGTAGTTGACCGCCGGGACGCCGAGCGCCGAGAAGCGGGAGACGTCCGTCCAGCCGTACTTGGGCATCGGGGTGCCGCCGACCGCCTCGATGAACGCCTTGGCCGCGGGGTGGGACAGACCGGGCATCGCCGCGCCGCTGTGATCGACGACCTCGAACTCCTGCACTCCGCAGTCCGCGAAGACCTCACGGACGTGGGCGATCGCCTCCTCGGGCGTGCGGTCGGGCGCGTAGCGGAAGTTGACGGTGACGACGCACTCGTCGGGGATCACGTTGCCGGCCACTCCCCCGCTGATGCCGACCGCGTTGAGGCCCTCGCGGTACTCCAGGCCGTCGATGACCGGCCAACGGGGCTCGTAGGAGGCCAGACGGGCGAGGATCGGGGCCGCGGCGTGGATGGCGTTGGCGCCCATCCAGCCGCGCGCCGAGTGGGCCCGCTCGCCCGTGGTCTTCAGCAGCACCCGCAGCGTGCCCTGGCAGCCGCCCTCGACCTGGCCGTCCGAGGGCTCCAGGAGCACCGCGAAATCGCCTTCCAGCCACTCGGGGTGCGCCTCGGAGACGTGCTTGAGGCCGTTCAGCTCGGCGGCGACCTCCTCGTTGTCGTAGAAGACGAAGGTCAGGTCGCGGTTGGGGGCCGGGACCGTGGCCGCGATGCGCAGCTGCACGGCGACGCCCGACTTCATGTCACAGGTGCCGCATCCCCACAGGACACCGTCCTCGTCGAGCCGGGAGGGCACGTTGTCCGCCACGGGGACGGTGTCGATGTGCCCGGCCAGGATCACCCGCTCCGAGCGGCCCAGGTTCGTGCGGGCCACGACGTTGTTGCCGTACCGGTCGACCGTCAGGTGGGGCAGGGCGCGCAGTGCCGTCTCGATCGCGTCGGCGAGGGGCTTCTCGGTGCCGCTCTCGGAACGGAAGTCGACGAGCCGGGCGGTGAGCTCCGCGGCGTCCAGGGTGAGGTCAAGCGAGGTGTCGGCCATGCCGTCGACCCTAACGCGCCAGACCCCGGCATCACTCTCCCCACCGGCACATGCCACTCCGTACTCTCCAGTACCTTGTACCGCGTGCCAGAGCAGTCCTCTCCCAAGCGCCGTGGCCGCCTCTTCCGATGCGGAGCCGCCTTCATGGCCCTGCTCGCGGTCGCCGGGTACCTCGTCGTGCAGTACGTCACCGGGGGCTCGGGCGGCCCCGGCTGCAAGGTCGTCTCCGGCAGGGGCGACGGGGCGTCGTACGAGTTCACGCCCGAGCAGGCGGTGAACGCCGCCACCATCACCGCCGTGGGGACCGCACGCGGTCTGCCCGAGCGGGCCGTGACCATCGCGCTCGCGACCGCGCTGCAGGAGTCCGCCCTGCGCAACATCAAGTACGGCGACCGGGACTCCCTCGGCCTGTTCCAGCAGCGGCCCTCGCAGGGCTGGGGCACGCCCAAGGAGATCATGGACCCGGCGTATTCGGCCGGTGAGTTCTACGACCACCTGGTCAAGGTGCCCGGCTACACCCGGCTGCCGCTCACCGTCGCCGCGCAGCGTGTGCAGCGCAGCGGTTTCCCGCAGGCCTACGCCAAGCACGAGCCGGACGCCGCGCTGCTCGCCGCGGCCCTCACCGGGCAGTCCGCGGCCACACTGACCTGCGAGGGCCGCCCGGCCGCGACCCGGGCGTCGGGCCCGGACGGGGTGCGTGCCGCGCTCGTGCGGGACTTCGGACGGGACGTGCTGGAGCCGGCCGGCGCCGCGGTGGGCGACTCCCCGGCGGCCACGCCGACGCCCTCACCGAGCGCGCCGGACGGCTCCGGCGGACGCACCGTCACACTCCCGGTGAGCGCCGACACGCCCTCCGCCGGCGGGCGGAGCCTGGACCAGCGCGGCTGGCAGCTGGCGCACTGGGCCGTGGCCAACGCCTCCGAGCTGCACATCGCCCGTGTCACCTACGCGGGGCGGGAGTGGGTCGCCGGGAACACCGCGAGCCAGTGGCGGGAGCCCTCGGCGAAGGGCACCGCGGGCGCGGAGCGGGACGCGGACGCGGTCCGTATCGTCACGATGCACTAGATCGCGCAGGGGTACGGGGACTCACCCCGTGGGATTACCCGCACGCCCCTGCGGCGACGGTGTGCGCGGGTTTCCGCTCCCCCGCCCGGGACACCGCGAGAACCCTTGGGAACACAGGGCCGGAAGGATTCGGCGGGGCTTCGCGCCCTGGCCTCTTTGACCGTTTTTATCCGCAGCCGATAATGCGACGCATTACCAACTCTTTACGTTGCGCCGCCGCAACCTTCGCGGGCTTCGAGCGGTAGTCACTGCGTCCGAGCCGGGGTGATCCACAGCCAGTCGATCAACTGCCGGACCCGGTCGGACACTTCACGAAGCTCATTGTTCTCTCCGTCGAAGGAGCACCATGTCCCTCCCCCTGACCCGCCGGATCGCCCGTGCCGCGCTGATCGTCGCTGCGGGAGCGGCTGCCGGGGTCGGTGCGGCCGGCTCCGCCAGCGCGGCCCCCGAGCTGCCCGCCACCCCGAACCTCGGTGGCGTGACCGCCCTGGACGGGGCCAACGTCGGCAGCACCGTCGACGGCGCGGCTCAGAACGTCACCGAGTCCGCGGGTGACACCGGCGGCAAGACCGTCAAGAAGGCGGTGCCGGCCGCGGGCAAGACCGGTGGCCAGACGGTCAAGAAGACCACGCCCGTGGCGCAGAAGGCGGCCGGTGACGCGGCGGGCTCCGCCGGGCAGCTCGTCGGCGACACGGCCGGTTCGGCCAAGGGCGGTCTGCCCACGGACTCCCTGACCAAGGGTGGCGTCCCGTCCGCGGACTCCCTGCCGGTGAAGAGCCTGCCGGTCGGCTGACGCAGCGGCGTTGTGACGCCGAAGGGGCCCGGGGAGCTTCCCCGGGCCCCTTCGGCGTGCTCAGGAAGCGGTCACAGCCGCTGTACGGCCGCCGCCACCCTCTCGTCCGTGGCCGTCAGCGCCACGCGCACGAACTGCGCGCCCGCCGTGCCGTAGAAGTCGCCGGGAGCCACGAGGATGCCGCGCTTGGCGAGGTGGTCGACCGTGTCCCAGCAGGATTCGCCCCGGGTGGCCCACAGATAGAGGCTGGCCTCGCTGTGCTCGATGCGGAAGCCGTGGGTGACCAGGGCCTCGCGCAGCAGCTCGCGACGGGACGCGTAGCGCTCGCGCTGGACGCGGACGTGGTCGTCGTCGCCGAGGGCCGCGATCACCGCCGCCTGCGTCGGAGCCGACGTCATCATGCCGCCGTGCTTGCGGATCTCCAGCAGCGGGCCGAGGACCGCCGGGTCACCGGCCAGGAAGGCCGCGCGGTAGCCGGCGAGGTTCGAGCGCTTGGAGAGGGAGTGGACGGAGACGATGCCGTCGTACGAACCGCCGTTGACGTCCGGGTGCAGCACCGAGACCGGGTCGGCCTCCCAGCCCAGCTCCAGGTAGCACTCGTCGGAGAAGAGCAGGATGCCGTGCGAGCGGGCCCAGGCGACGATCCGGGTCAGCTCCTCCTTGGACAGGACCTTGCCCGTGGGGTTCGACGGGGAGTTCAGCCAGAGCAGCTTCAGGCCCTCGGGGTCCAGCTCCGTCGGGTCGTCGTACACCTCGTACGCGGCGCGGGCCAGCCGCGCGCCGACCTCGTACGTCGGGTAGGCCAGGCGAGGGTAGGCCACCCGGTCGCCGGGGCCGAGACCCAGCTGGGTCGGGAGCCAGGCAACGAGTTCCTTGGAGCCGACGATCGGCAGCACGTGGCGGTGGGTGACCTCCCGGGCGCCGAGGCGGCGCTCGGCCCAGCCGGTGATCGCGTCGCGCAGGTCGGGCGTGCCCCACACGGTCGGATAGCCCGGCGAGTCGGCCGCGGCCACCAGCGCCTTCTGGATCAGCTCGGGCACCGGGTCGACCGGGGTGCCGACGGACAGGTCGACGATGCCGTCCGGATGGGCGGCGGCCGTGGCCTTGTACGGGGTCAGCTTGTCCCAGGGGAAGGTGGGGAGGCGGTCGGAGACTGCGGACACGGGTTCTGGCTCACTTTCTCGTACGTACGAGCCGGTTACGGCAAACGCCTCGGCCCCGTACGGCGATCACCAGGGTGATCGGGCCGTACGGGACCGAGGCGGCACGGAGTGCGGGCCGCTCTTACTGGTTCTGCGGCGGCAGCGCGGCGACGAAGGGGTGGTCGCGCTCGATCAGCCCCAGCTTGCTGGCTCCGCCGGGCGAACCGAGCTCGTCGAAGAACTCGACGTTCGCCTTGTAGTAGTCCTTCCACTCCTCGGGAGTGTCGTCCTCGTAGAAGATCGCCTCGACCGGGCAGACCGGCTCACAGGCACCACAGTCGACGCATTCGTCCGGGTGGATGTACAAGGACCGCTGGCCCTCGTAGATGCAGTCGACCGGGCACTCCTCGATGCACGCCTTGTCCTTGACGTCGACACAAGGCTGCGCGATGACGTAGGTCACGCTGTCGTTCCTCCTCGATAGGGCGCTGGCGGGCCTCCTCAGGCTCCGCCGCCTGGCGCGCGGGAGCGCGGCGTCGTCGATGCCCGCCCCTAGTATCTCCGTTCCTGGGCATGATCCGAACAGGAGGGGTGAACTGACCTGTGGAAATCTCTGCCGCCGGGCGCCTTGAGGTCCGCATCACCGCTGCTGACGTGGGCAAACGAGTCTCCGTCCGGAGCTTGATCGAACATGGTGCCCCGGGTGAGAAGTTCACCGATACGGTCGGTGTTCTCACATCATGGGACAACGGTGTGCTGCTGATCACACGCAAGAGCGGCGAGAGCGTCCGCATCGCGGAATCCGCGCTGGTCGCGGGCAAGGCCGTGCCCGCCGCACCGGCGCGTCGCCGCGGTCCGGCCGCCTCCTACGAGGAGCTGGCCCGGGTCGCCGCGCGGGCCTGGCGGCCCGTGGAGAGCGAGCGGCTCGGCGCGTGGGAGCTGCGGGCCGCGTCCGGCTTCACGCGGCGGGCCAACTCGGTGCTTCCGCTGGGCGCGCCCGGCCTGCCCCTGGACGAGGCCCTGGACGCCGTGCGGCGGTGGTACGGCGAGCACGGACTGCCCGCCTACGTCCAGACCGCGACCGGCGCCGAGGGTACGCAGGAACTGCTCTGCGCGGAGCTGGAGCGGCGGGGCTGGGTGCGGGAGGTGACCGCCGAGCTGTGGACCGGGCCCCTGGCGCCGATCGCCGACCGGGGTGACCCGGCGGGGGTCGCGCTGTCCCGCGACGCCGGTGAGGGCTGGCTGGCCCGGTACCAGCGCAAGGGCGTGAGCGAGGTGGCGCTCAGGGTGCTCCGGAGCGGGCCGTCGGTGTGGTTCGCGACCGTCCCCGGGGCGGTGGAGGGGGCGCCTCCGGCCGCCATCGGGCGGTGTGTCGTGGACGGACGGTGGGCCGGGTTCGCCGCCGTCGAGGTCGACCCGGCCCTGCGACGGCAGGGGCTCGGTACGGCCGTGATGGCCGCGCTCGCCCGGCAGGCGCTCGACGAGGGCGCCTCGGCCGCATGGCTCCAGGTCGAGGCCGACAACGCGGGAGCGCGGGCGCTGTACGCCGGGATGGGCTTCGCCGCGCACCACGCCTACCACCACTACCGGGCGCCGGATGCCCACGGCACCGGCCGGTAACCGATCGTCGCGAGAGGGCACGAGCCAGATATGCCTCCCCCCTACCCCCCGTCCCGCGGACGGTCCGCCGAGCTGCGGCGGCGGTTCGCCGAAGAGGCCCGGTCCGAGCGGCCCGATCTGTCGACGCTGTGCCTGCTGGTGGGCGCGGAGGCGGACCGGGAGCTGGACGAGGCGGGCCTGGACGCCGCGCAGGTCGAGCTGGACCGGCTGGCGGGGCTGCTGCCGTTCCGGCCCGGGGGGCCGCGCGCGTGGGCGGTGGCCCTGCGCGAGCTGCTCGGTGAGCAGATGGGATTCCACGGCACGCCGGGTGACTACCAGCGGCTGGAGTCCTCGCTGCTGCACGAGGTGCTGGTGCGGCGCAGGGGGCTGCCGATCCTGCTGTCCGTGGTGTGGATGGAGGTGGCCCGGCGGGCCGGGGCGCCGGTGTACGGGGTGGCCCTGCCAGGGCATTTCGTGGTCGGCTTCGGGCCCGACGAGGGGCAGGTGCTGGCGGATCCGTTCGACGGGGGGCGGGTGCTGTCGGGAGCGGACGCCGAGTTGCTGGTCGTCGGGGCGACGGGGGCGGGGGTCGATCCGTCGATGCTGCGGCCGGCCGATCCGCTGGATGTGGTGCTGCGCATCCTGAACAACGTGCGGGCGTGGGCGGCGGCCCGTCCCGAGCGGTCGGACGTGGCGTTGTGGGCGGTGGAGTTGTCGTTGCTGCTGCCGTCGCATCCGGCGCGGTTGCGGTACGAGCGGGCGCAGTTGCTCGTACGGCGGGGGGAGTTCCTGGGCGGGGCCGTGGAGTTGGAGGCTTACGCCGAGGTGGTGGAGGCCGTGGATGAGGCCGCGGCCGAGCGGGTGCGGGGGGAGGCTTTCGCGGCCAGGGCGATGCTCAACTGACGCCTTCTCGCCATGGGGCTCTGGCTGACCGGGCGTGTGCGGGTTCGTCGTGGTTGCTCGCGCAGTTCCCCGCGTCCCTGAGAACTCACAACCAGCCCTTTTCACGCGCGACTCGGACCGCTTCTGCTCGGTTTCTCACGGCCAGCTTCTGAATGGCCGTGCTGAGGTAGTTGCGGACCGTGCCCTGGGAGAGGTGCAGCGACGCTGCCAGTTCGGCGTTGGTGGAGCCGTCGGCGGCGGCCCGGAGGACCTCGCGCTCCCGGTCCGTCAGCGGGTTGGCGCCGTCCGCGAGGGCCGCTGCCGCCAGGGTGGGGTCGATGACCCGTTCGCCGGTGAGGACCGTGCGGACCGCCTCGGCGAGCTGGGCGGCGGGGGCGTCCTTGACCAGGAAGGCGTCGGCGCCGGACTCCATGGCGCTGCGCAGGTGGCCGGGGCGGCCGAAGGTGGTGAGGATGACCAGCTTCACGGCCGGGAGCTCCGCGTGCAGGCGGGCCGCTGCCTCGATGCCCGTCGCGCCGGGCATCTCGATGTCCAGGAGGGCCACGTCGACCGCGTGTTCTCGGGCCGCCTCCAGGACCTCGTCGCCGCGGGCCACCTGGGCGACGACCTCGATGTCCTCCTCCAGGCCGAGCAGGGCGGCCAGGGCCTCGCGGACCATCGACTGGTCCTCGGCGAGCAGGACCTTGATCGTGCGGCTCATGCCGGGGATCCTACGTCCGCCGGTCCGGCCGTCGGCACCCGGGCGACCAGGCGGAATCCATGCTTGAGCGGGCCCGCCTCCAGGGTGCCGCCGGCCTGAGTGAGGCGTTCGGTCAGACCCGCGAGGCCGTTTCCGTGGCAGGTGCCGCGGCCGCCCGAGCCGTTGTCCTCGACGGTGAGTTCCAGCACCGGGCCGTCGAGGGTCTGGCGATGCAGCAGCTCGACCGTGCAGCGGCGGGCACCGCTGTGCCGTACGACGTTGGTGACCGCTTCGCGCAGCGCCCAGGCGAGGGCGGACTCGCTCTCCTCGGGCACTCCGCCGAGGCCGGGCTCGGCGGGCAGTTCGGCGGTGACGCCGGCCGCGGTCAGAGCGGCCCGGGCACCTGCGAGTTCGGCGTGCAGCCGGGGGCGGCGGTAGCCGGTGACGGCCTCGCGCACGTCGACGAGGGCCTGGCGGCTGACCTGTTCGATGTCGGCGACCTGCTGGGCCGCCTGGTCGGGCCGGCCGGGCAGCATCCGCCCGGCCAGCTCGCTCTTCAGCGTGATCAGGGAGAGGGAGTGACCGAGCAGGTCGTGCAGGTCCCGGGCCAGGCGCAGGCGCTCCTCGTTGGCGGCGAGCTGCGCGACGGTGGCGCGGGCCTCGCGCAGCGCGATGGTGGTCCGCACGAGTTCGCGCACGCCGGTCATCGCGAAGCCGCCGAGCAGGGCCGGGATGAGGAGGCCGGCCAGGTAGGACATCCCGTCGTGCGTCGCGAGCGCCACGGCGGTCAGCAGCGCGCACGCGGCCGGGATCGTCCAGCGGGCCATGCGCAGGGGCAGGGCCGCCCCGGAGGCGATGGAGACGTACACGAACAGCACCAGCCACTCGCGGCCCAGGGTCAGCGCGAGGAGCGTGGACTGGGCCGCGAGGACCCCGAGCGAGGCGAGCACCACGGTGTTGCGCTCGCCCCGGCCGGTGCGGAAGACCAGCAGCATGTACCAGGTGACGAACGCGGCCAGGCCGATCCAGCCGAGGATCGTCACGCCCGTGCTGTGGCCGCCGTGCAGCAGGTCGGTGACGGGTGCGCTCAGGTAGACCAGCCAGATGCCGGTCCACAGCGACTTCACCGCCCGCTGCCGGCGGTTCACCGGGCGCTGCCCCATGCCGAACCCGACGCCGCTCACGCCTTCAGGGTGTCCTTCCGGTACAGCCAGGCCGCGCCGCCCGCGAACAGGACGAACGACACCACGAGGACGGCGAGGTCCTGGACGTGCGGGGCGCGGCTCTGCTCGATGGCCCGCCCGAGGGCAGCGTACGCGTGCGTGGGCAGCCACTTCGCGATGTCCTGGAGCCAGCCCGGGAAGCTCGTCGTGGGCATCCACAGGCCGCCCAGCATGGACAGGCCGAAGTAGGTGATCATCGTGATCGGGCGGACCGCGTCCCCACCGGCCAGGTAGCCGATGGCGACGCCGAGCGCCGCGAAGACGAGACTGCCGGCCCAGATCGCGCCGGTGAGGGCGAGCCACTGCCAGGCGGCCAGACGTACGTCCTTCACGGCCGCGGCGACGGCGAAGACGATGACGATGGACGGCAGGCTGACGACGGCGGCGCTCGCGGTCTTGGCGAGGACGTAGCCGCGGCCCGGCAGCGTGGTGAGGCGCAGCTGGCGCACCCAGCCGCTCTCGCGTTCCTTGGCGATGCGCTCGCTGTTGCCCATGAGGACGGCCGTGAGGGCGCCGAAGGACGCCATGGAGACCATCATGTAGGTCGGGAGGGGCAGGCCCGTGCCGGGGACCTTGGTGTTGCTGTCGGCGTTGCCCGCGATGAGCAGGAACAGCACCGACGGGTAGATCACGGAGAAGAAGAGGAACTTGCGGTTGCGCAGGGCGCGGGTGAGTTCCAGCCTGATCAGCGTGTTCACCGGGACTTCGCCTCCTCGGCGGTGGTGATGGCGACGAAGGCCTGCTCCAGGCCGAGCCCGGCGACTTCGAGGTTGCGGGGACAGAGGCCGAGGCCGTACAGGGCGTGGACGGTCGCGTCGGCGTCGGAGGACTGGATGCGCACGGTCCGGCCGGAGATGTCGATGCCGGTCAGGAACGGCAGGGCGCGCAGGGCGGGTTCGTCGATGGCGTCCGCGAGGTCGAAGGAGACCCGGCGGGCGCCCGCCCTGGCCTTGATCCCGGCGGCCGTGCCGTCGGCGAGGAGGCGGCCGCGGTGCAGCACGAGGACCCGGTCGGCGACGGCGTCGGCCTCTTCGAGGTAGTGGGTGGCGAAGAGCACGGTCCGGCCCTGGTCGGCCTGTTCGCGCAGGGTGGCCCAGAAGGCCTGGCGGGCGGTGACGTCCATGCCGGTGGTGGGCTCGTCCAGCACGATGAGGTCGCTGTCGCCCGCAGTGGCCAGGGCGAAGCGCACGCGCTGGACCTGGCCGCCGGAGAGCTTGTCGACCTTGCGGTCGGCGATCTGCGCCACCCCCGCGCGCGCCAGGACCTCGGAGGGGCGGTACGGCTTCGGGTGCAGGTCGCAGGCGAGCCGCACCAGTTCGGCGACCGTGACCTCGTCCATGAGACCGCCGCTCTGCAGCATGGCGCCCACCCGCCCGGCGACGATGGCGTCCCGGGGGCTGGTGCCGAAGAGCCGGACGGTGCCGCTGTCGGGCCGCTTGAGGCCGAGCAGCAGGTCGAGGGTGGTGGACTTGCCGGCGCCGTTGGGGCCGAGCAGCGCCACGGTCTCCCCCGGCCTGAGGTCCAGGGTCAGCCCGTCCACGGCCCGGACGGCGTCATACGCCTTGCTCACCTGGTCGAACGCCACCACCGAAGCTGTCGTTGTCATACGGACATCGTGGCTTCGGGGGTGCCGGCGGGGGCAGTGCCGGGTGTCCGGAGTGCCGCATGACAGGTGTCATGCCCGCCGGGTGACACGAGAGCCCCCGCCCTCAGGGGGCGGGGGCTCTCGTACGGCGGGCGGCCGGAGGTCAGTTCGGCTTGGTGTCGATGACTCCGACGCGCTCCGCGGGCGTCTTGCCGCGCAAAGCGTCGCGCAACGCGGCGACGACGTCCTGCGGGGTGACGTCCCGCTTCCCGCTCGCGCCGTCGATCTTCACGCCCTCGAAGGTGGTGCCGTACGCCTCCTGGAGGGCCTTGAGGTTGTACGTGTCCACCAGCTTGCCGTCGACGGCCTTGAAGCTCAGGATCTTCGGCAGCGAGACCTTGCCGAAGTCGATGCTGTGCGCCGCGTCGGTGCGGATGGTGACGAGGTCGGACATCGCGGGCTGCGCGAAGTCCTTGAGCACCCGGTCGACCTCGGCGTTCGAGACCGTCGGCTGCCGGGTGGTGGTCGGGAGGTCCACCGTGCCGGGCGTGCCGGTCTCCACCTGGGTGCGGTACGCCTCCTCCACCACCGTCGTCGACTTGGCGAGGTCGATGCCCTTGCCGACCTTGCCGTACACGGGGACGGCCTTGCCGCCCTTGAACTCGATCGTGCCGTCGGTCGACGCGCCGGAGCCGCCCGCCGCCTCCTCCAGGGAGGCGTGCAGCTTCTCCTCGTCGACGGGCATGACCGGCGTGACGGCCCGGTGGTTGCCGAAGAGCGAGCCGATCACGGAGACCGGGTTGTAGTCGCTCTTGGCCGCCGCGTCGGCCGTGGCGTCCATGTCGAACTGGAGGCCCGCCTTGTCCGGGTCGAGGGCGACGGTCCTGCCGCCCACCGACAGCTTCAGCGGCTTGCCCAGGTTGCGGTCGAAGGCCTCGTCGAGCTTCTTGACCGCGCCGTCGCGGGTGGTGCCGCCGATGTCGACGCCGAGCACGGTGGTGCCCTTGGGCACGTCGGTGCGGTTCATCAGCAGACCGGCGCCGTAGACGCCACCGGCGGCCACGACCACGCCGACCGCGAGCAGCACGAGCTTGCTGCGGCCCTTCTTCTTCGGCGCCTTGGCGGAGCTCGCCGGGGGCGGGGAGACCGGCTCGGGCAGCTTCGGGGCCGTGTGGGGCGCCGGGCCGTCACCGGGCGCGCCGGGGCCGAACGGCGAGGCCGCGCCGGACGGCACGACGGGGATGCCGCTGGTGACCGTGTGCCCGGAGACGTTGTCGTGCCGGGGGCCGTAGCCCGGGCCGTCCGGCGGTTCGGGGGCCGGCTTCTGCGGGGTGAGGATGGCGGTGTCGTCGCTCATGCCACCGCCGGGGCCGGGGCCTGCGGCGCCGCGAGCGGGGGTGCCACCCTGGGTGCCGGGAGCACCGGGGACACCCGGGCCGCCCGGGCCGCCGCCTATGGCTCCGGGACCGGCGGGTGCGCCGGGGCCTCCCGGGCGGCCGGGGTTGTCGAAGGCCTCGGGAGCGCCGGGGCGACCCGGGTCTGCGAAGCCGCCAGGGGCGCCGGGAGTGCCGGGGCCGGCGGGGGTGCCCGCTCGGCCGGGGTCGTTGAAGCCGCCGGGGCCGCCCGGGGCGCCGGACCGCCCGGGGTCGTTGAAGGCCTCAGGGTCGCCGGGCCTGCCCGGGTCGCCGTAGCCGCCGGGGGCTCCAGGGCCACCGGGGGCACCAGGACCGCCAAGGGCGCCAGGACCGCCGGGGGCGTTGAAGGCGCCCGGGCCTGTCTGGCCTCCGGGTCCGCCCGGCTCGTTGCCGAAGCCGCCGGGGGCACCAGGGCCGCCCTGGCCGCCCGGTGCGTCGAAGCCGGCCGGAGGCACCATCGGGCCGTCGCCGGTGACCGGTCCGCCGGTCGGGCCGGCCGGGCCGTTCGCACCGGGCGCGCCCGTCTCACCGAAGCCGTTCGCGGCGCTCGGGCCGTCGTAGCCGCCCTGTCCGTTCTCGGAGAAGTACGGCAGGTCGTCGCGGCGCGGTTCGCCGCCGCCCGGGGCGGGACGCGAGCCGTTGCCCAGCGGGCCCGCCGCCAGGGCCTCGGTGACGTCGAAGGAGCCGGTGCCGCCGCCGTGCCCGGGCGCGACGGGGCCGCCGGTCGCGCCGCCCGGGAGC
>NZ_WWIC01000269.1:0-653 GCF_009872555.1 Streptomyces sp. SID5643 | reverse complement strand
CGCAGCACCTCGTGCCGGCCGATCACGTCCCGCAGGGCGGTACCAAGAGCGTCCTTGTCCACCGCGCCGGACAGCCGTAGCGCGATGGGCGTGTTGTACGTCGCGCTGGGACCCTCCAGCTGCTCGATGAACCACAGCCGCTGCTGGGCGTACGACAGCGGCAGCCGCTGTGGGCGCAGCCCTGCCGAGAGTGCCGGGCGGACCGCGCCCGAGCCGGCCAGGCGGGACGCCAGTCGCGCCACCGTCGGCGCCTCGAACAGCGCCCGCAGCGGCACCTCCGCGCCCAGCACCGTCCGCACCCGGCTGACCAGCCGCGCCGCCAGCAGTGAATGGCCGCCCAGCGCGAAGAAGTCGTCGTCCACGCCGACGGCGGGCACACCGAGGATGTCGGCGAACACCGCGCACAGGATCTGCTCCTGGAGCGTCACCGGCTCGCGGCCGGAGCCCGTCAGGTGTTCGGGCGCGGGCAGGGCCCTGCTGTCGAGCTTTCCGTTCGCCGCCAGCGGCAGCGCGTCGAGCACGACGACCGCCGAGGGCACCATGTACGCGGGCAGGCGCTGTCCGGCGAAGTCCCGCAGGGCGTCCGGCAGCGCCTCGTGGTCCCCGGCGGGTACGACGTAGGCGACCAGCCGCCTGTCGCCCGGAGTGTCCTC
>NZ_WWIC01000268.1:0-929 GCF_009872555.1 Streptomyces sp. SID5643 | reverse complement strand
CGGTGCGGGCGCCGCGGGCGGCGGGGGCGACCGGGACGAGCCCGGCGGTGACCGGGGCGGCCGTGCCGGGCGGGGGTGGTGCGCAGCCGCGTGCGGCGCGAGCGCCTCCGTGTCCGGTGGCGGTCGGATCCGCCCCGACGACCGCCCGTTTGCAGACGTTCCGCTGCTGAGTGACGGCAGTACCGACCAGGGCCTGCGCCGTGCGGCCCGAGTACTGCCCGGTGCCGGTACGCGGTGATGTGCAGGCCTTCATGTGTCCCCATGCCGATGACACAGGAGGCAGAGTTGCCTGGAAAGCGCGTTCTCGTTCTGAGGCCGGACGAACTCGGCCCCAACGACAAGAAGATGTGGCGGGAGATCCGGACCGAGTCCGGCGCCCCGGCGAATCCGTTTCTCGACCCGGTGTTCACCGCGGCCGTGGGGCAGGTCAGGCCGGCTGCCCGAGTGGCGGTGCTGCTGGACGACGGCTCCCCGGTGGGGTTCTTCCCGTACGAGGCCTCCGTGCTGGGGCGGGGCCGGGCCATCGGGCTGGGGGTGTCGGACAGTCAGGGGGCCGTGCTGCGCCCCGGGGTACGGCTGGACGCCCGCCGGCTGTTACGGGTCTGCGGCCTGGCGTCCTGGGAGTTCGACAACCTCGAAGCCGGCCAGGAGGCGTTCACGCCGCACGCGGTCGAGGAGCTCGCCTCCCCGGTCGTCGACATCGGCGACGGTTTCGAGGCGTACCTGCGAAGGCTGCGGGCGCAGTCGCCGGGCTTCCTCAGACAGACCCTGGCCAAGGAGCGCAAGCTGGCCCGGCAGGTCGGCGAGGTGCGCTTCGTGTACGACGCCCTGGACCCCGGCGCGCTGCGGGCTCTGATGGAGTGGAAGTCGGCGCAGTACCGGCGGACCGGCCGGCGGGACCGGTTCGCCCAGGAGTGGATCACCCGGCT
>NZ_WWIC01000267.1:0-2006 GCF_009872555.1 Streptomyces sp. SID5643 | reverse complement strand
GTCGACTGGCCGAGGTTGACGTCCTCGTTGGGGTGCAGGAAGCCGTACTCGCCCTTGGCGTGACCCAGCAGCTCCAGCGCCCGGTTCGCCACGACCTCGTTGGCATTCATGTTGGTCGAGGTGCCGGCCCCGCCCTGGACGACGTCCACGACGAACTGGTCGTGCAGCTTGCCGTCCCGGATCTCCCGGCAGGCCTCGACGATGGCGGCGGCCTTCTTGGAGTCCAGCAGCCCGAGTTCCTCGTTGGCGAGGGCGGCGGCCTCCTTGACCGCGGCAAGGGCGTCGATCAGATGCGGGTACGCGGAGATGGTCATGCCCGTGATGGGGAAGTTCTCCGTGGCCCGCAGGGTGTGAACTCCCCAGTAGGCATCGGCGGGGACGTCACGGTCACCGAGCAGATCGTGCTCGGAGCGGGTGGCGGCGGTCATGACGGTGAGGGTCCTCTTCTCTGAGGTGCAGGGTGGGAAGTGCCCTTGAAAGGGGCGCGGGGGACTGCGCGTCCAGCCGCATGCGGCTCGCAGCCGCCGACGGGGAGATCCGGCACGGCGTCAGGCGCGGGCTACCCCGGCAACCGGCTCCAGCGAACGTACGGGCCGCACTCGCCCGACCTCCCGCCCGCCTCCGAGCAACGGCTCGCCCGCGAACTCGGCGAGCAGCTCCGGGTCGACACCGGCTCGGGCCAACGCAGCGGCGGTCACGGGGACCCGCGCCCGGTTCGCCCCGTCCGCGATCTTCACCGCAACGGCCCGCCCATCAGCCAGCGCAGCGACCTGTACGCCCTCGAAGCCGTCCTTGGACAACAGCCCCGGCACGGCCCGCATCAGCGCGGCGACGTCCCGCCCGGAGCCGGAGGCCATCTCCGCGTGCTCACGCATCGCGTCGGCGACCCGCGCCTCGGGCGTCCCCGGGGCGGAGGTGACGATCCGGGCGGTGGCGCGGGCGAGGCCGTGCAGCGAGATGGAGAACAGGGGGGCGCCGCAGCCGTCGACGGTGACCCGGGCGATGCGCTGCCCGGTCAGGTCCTCGACGATCTCGGCGATCGCCTGCTGGAGCGGGTGGCCGGGATCGAGGTAGTTCTCCAGGGGCCAGCCGTTGAGCACGCAGGTGTAGAGCATGGCGGCGTGCTTGCCGGAGCAGTTCTGCGCGAGGCGCGAGGGCAGCCGGCCCTCGCGCACCCAGGCGTCCCGGACGACCGGGTCGAACGGCATGTCCGTGACGTTGCGCAGATGGTCCTCGGTGAGCCCGGCGAGGTCGAGGATGCGCCGGGCACCGGCGAGGTGGCGATCCTCCCCGGAGTGGCTGGCCGCCGTCAGGGACAGGAGCTCGCCGTCGAGCGGCAGCCCCGCCCGGGCCATGGCCACGGCCTGGACGGGCTTGATCGCCGAACGGGGGTAGAAGGCGGCCTCGATGTCTCCGATCTGGAGCGCGACCCTTCCGTCGGCGTCGAGGACGACGACGGAGCCGTAGTGGATGCCTTCGACGATTCCGCCGCGGAGGAGGTGGGCGACGGGGGCGTGGACGGGTTCACGGACAAGGGGTGCGTCCGCGAGGGAACTGCTGAACATCACTGCCTGCTTCTCTGGGAGCGGCGCGTTCCTCACGCGCCGGCTCCGGTGGTGGACTTGCGCGCGATCCGGCCGCGGATGGCGAACCATCCGGCGACCAGTGCCCCGACGATCAGCGGCAGGCACAGCACGGTGGTGCGTCCCGCGCCGCCGTCGGCGTACATGAGGACCAGGACGGAGGCGAGGAACACCAGCGTCACGATCTCGGTCCAGGGGGAGCCCGGCAGCCGGTAGCCCGGGCGGGTCAGCTCGCCCCTCTGGGTCTTCTGCCAGAAGAGGAGGTGACAGATCATGATCATGCCCCAGGTGGCGAGGATGCCGATCGCGGCGAAGTTCAGCACGATCTCGAACGCCTCGGTGGGCACCACGAAGTTGAGGCCGACGCCGAGTACGCAGATACCGCTGGTGAGCAGGATGCCGCCGTAGGGGACCTGGCTGCGG
>NZ_WWIC01000266.1:0-1732 GCF_009872555.1 Streptomyces sp. SID5643 | reverse complement strand
GGCCGCCGCGGCCCTGGCCGCCGGGGGGTTCGCGGTGAGCGCCGCCGGTGCGCGGCGGGAGCGGTCCGCGGAGTTCGCGGTGCTGCGCGCCCTGGGCGCGCCCCGCCGGGATCTCGCCCGGCTGGTCGCGACGGAGCAGAGCCTGCTCATCGGTGCCGGTCTGCTCGCCGGGCTCGGCCTCGGCACCGTCCTGACCCGGGCCGTCGTCCCGCTGATCGTGCTGACCTCCGGCGCGGCACGGCCGGTCCCGCCGGTTCTCGTCGAACTGCCGGTGCCTCGGGTGGCCCTGCTGCTCGCCGGGGTGGCCGCCCCGCTGCTGCTGATCACCGTCGCGTCGGCGCTGCGCCGTGCCGAGCCGGCCGTCGCGCTCCGCCACCAGGGGGAGGACTGAGATGCCGCCGAACGCTCAGGGAGCCTCCTGGGTACGGACCCGGCTGCGGGCCGCGCCCTGGCCGGCCGTCGTCTTCGGTGTGCTGGTGCTGGTCACGGCGTTCCTCGCGGCCGTCCTGCCGAGGGCCGTGGAGGCGTACGAGACGGACGGGCTGCGTGGGGCCGTCGCGACCGCCGCCCCCGAGTCGACCGTGCTGGAGCTGAAGACGGAGCAGCCCGGTCTCAACCGTCCGGAGGAGGCCCGGGCCGACGAGGTCCGGCCGGCGGCGCTCGCGGCGGTCCACGGCCGGGCGCGGGCGCTGCTGCCCGAGCCGCTGCGGGTGGACCCGGCCGAGTCGGCGTACGGGGTGCGGACCGGCAAGAGCCTTCAGGCGCTGGACGCGTGGCTGCCCCGGCCCGACGGGCTGCTGCCCCGCTTCACCCTGCTCGCGCAGTCGGGAGCGGCCGGTCACGCCACCGTGCGGGAGGGCAGACTGCCCACCGCCGACGGTTCGGTGAGTGTGGACACCCGGGCGGTGGAAGGGGCCGTGACCGCCGAAACGGCCCGCACGCTGCGGCTGCGGGCCGGCTCCACGCTCACGCTGGACGGCTTCACGAACGGACCCCTGACCGTCCGCGTCACCGGCGTCCTCCAGCCCCGGCATCCGGAGCGGAGCTACTGGTCCGCGGAACCGGTCCTGCGGACACCGGCCATGGCGAGCAACGGCGGCCGGCCGCCGCAGTTCTACTGGGAGGCGGGAGTGCTGCTGGCGCCGGATGCCGCCCCGGCCCTGCTCGGCGGTCAGGGAGAGCCGGAGCGGTACTGGCGGTTCGCGCCCGCGACCGGACGGCTGACCGGATCGGACGCCGCGGCCCTGACCGAACGGATCGCGTCCCTGGAGGACGGGCCCGGCCTGGTGCGGATGCGCGGCGTCGCCGGTCCGACGGCGCAGCTGTCCACCGGCTTGGAGCAGGTCGTGGGCGCCTATGCGCAGACGCGTGACGCCGTCGCGCCGGTCGTCGCCGTGGCGGCCTTCGGGATCACCGCGGTCGCCTTCGTCGTCCTGGTGATGAGCGGTGGCCTGGCCGCCGCCCGCCGCGAGGGGGAACTCGCCCTGCTGCGGGCCAGGGGCGGCTCCCTGCGTGGCATCGCCGGGCGGCTGCTGGCCGAGAACGCGGTGCCGGCGGTGCCCGCGGCGGCGTGCGGTCTGCTGCTCGCCGTGCTCGTCGTGGGCGAGGCCCGGCTGCTGCCCGCCGTGCTCGGAGCGGGTGCCGTGGCGCTGCTCGCCTGCGCCGCGCTGCCGGTGCGCGCGGCGGTGGCGCATCGCAGGCCGCGGGCGCACCAGGGGCGTGACGACCTGGC
>NZ_WWIC01000265.1:0-3812 GCF_009872555.1 Streptomyces sp. SID5643 | reverse complement strand
GCAGCTCCCGCCCCACACAGTGCTCACCGCCCCGCCAGGATCGCAACTCCCGCTCGGGACAGAGCTCGCGCGGCCCTGCCGGGGAACCCAACCCCCGCCCGGGACAGAACTCGCACCCCCGCCAGGGAAGCGCAGCTCCCGCCCCACACAGTGCTCACCGCCCCGCCAGGATCGCAACTCCCGCTCGGTCCGGCGCTCACGGCCCCGCCAGGGAAGCGCAGCTCCCGCCCGAGGCAGAGCTCGCGCGGCCCTGCCGGGGGACGCAACCCCCGCCCGGGACAGAACTCGCGCGGCCCTGCCGGGGGACGCAACCCCCGCCCGGGACAGAACTCGCGCGGCCCTGTCAGGAAGCACTACCCCCGCTCGGGACAGAGCACCCCCGCCAGGGAAGCGCTGCTCCCGCCCGGGCCGGCGCTCACGGCCCCGCCACGGTGCGCAGCCCCGCCCCGCGGGCGGAAGGCGTGCCGGCTGCGTGAACGCACGGCTCCTGCGCCGGCCGGGCGGCAGCTCCGACTCGTCTGCGACATGGCTGCTGCCCCACCCGGGCGACAGCTCCGCCCCGTCGGCGACGTGGCTCCTGCCCGGCCCGGCTCTGAAAAGCGGGTCGGCTACTGCTGCGGGTGGTGCGGCGGGATCGGGGGCAGGTCGCCGGTCGTTTCGTAGGCCGACAGCATGTCGATCCGGCGAATGTGACGTTCGTCACCGGAGAAAGGCGTGCCGAGGAACGTCTCCACGAACTTCGTCGCCTCGTCCTGCGAGTGCATGCGCGCGCCCACCGCGACGACGTTCGCGTTGTTGTGCTGGCGCCCCAGGGACGCCGTCTCCTCGCTCCAGGCGAGGGCCGCACGGACGCCCTTGACCTTGTTCGCGGCGATCTGCTCGCCGTTGCCCGAGCCGCCGATGACGACACCGAGAGCCTCGGGGTCAGCGGCCGTGCGCTCCGCTGCCCTGAGGCAGAAGGGCGGGTAGTCGTCCTGGGCGTCGTAGATGTGCGGGCCGCAGTCGACGGGGTCGTGACCCGCCTGCTTCAGCCACTCGACGAGGTGGTTCTTGAGTTCGTAGCCCGCATGGTCCGAGCCGAGGTACACGCGCATGGGACGAGTGTGACACGGGTGTTTCGGGGAAGGCGCGCGGGGTGGCGCTCCTGAAAACTCGAGGCAAATGTGAGCCACATTACTGAACCTCAGGAAAACCTCAAGTAACAATCTGGATTCAAAGGTTCTCCTATTCGTTCGCCTCCGATTCACTGGACCGGCTCGTACACCGCTCGTGCGAGCCCCCCGTACGCCGCCATGCCGCGAAACACCCCTTTCGTGCGGCTCGTGCGCTTCGTACGGAAGTACAGCTCCCCGGCGCAAAGGAAATCCGTTCCATGACCTCGCAGCCGACTCTGAACAAGACCGGAAACGACCCCGGAGGTCCCGGAGAACCCGGAGCCGAGGGCTCCGGGCTGCAGGCCGGGCTCAAGAACCGGCATCTTTCGATGATCGCCATCGGCGGTGTCATCGGCGCCGGACTCTTCGTGGGTTCCAGCTCCGGTATCGCCACCGCCGGACCCGGCATCCTCCTGTCGTACGCCCTCGTCGGCACGCTCGTGGTGCTGGTGATGCGGATGCTCGGTGAGATGTCGGCCGCCAACCCGACCTCGGGTTCCTTCTCCGCACACGCCGACCGGGCCCTCGGGTCCTGGGCCGGTTTCTCCATCGGCTGGCTGTACTGGTTCTTCTGGGTCGTGGTGCTGGCGGTCGAAGCGACCGCCGGTGCCGTGATCCTGGAGGGGTGGATCCCGGCCGTGCCCCAGTGGGGCTGGGCCCTGATCGTGATGGTGGTGCTGACCGCCACCAACCTGGTCTCCGTCGGCTCCTACGGCGAGTTCGAGTTCTGGTTCGCGGGCATCAAGGTCGTCGCCATCGCCGCGTTCATCGTCATCGGCGGGCTGGCCGTCTTCGGGCTGCTGCCCGGTGTGGACAGTGAGCAGGCCGGCCTGAGCAACCTCACCGAGCACGGCGGCTTCCTGCCCAACGGGGCCGGCGCCATCCTCACCGGTGTGCTGCTCGTCGTCTTCTCCTTCATGGGCAGCGAGATCGCCACCCTGGCCGCCGGCGAGTCCGAGAACCCGCGGCAGGCCGTCACCAAGGCCACCAACAGCATCATCTGGCGTGTCGCCGTCTTCTACCTCGGCTCTATCGCCGTGGTCGTGTGCCTGCTCCCGTGGGACAGCAAGGCCATCACCAAGGACGGCTCCTACGTCGCCGCCCTCGACTCCCTCGGCATCGCGCACGCCGGTCAGATCATGAACTTCATCGTGCTGACCTCGGTGCTGTCCTGTCTGAACTCCGGTCTGTACACCGCCTCCCGCATGGCCTTCTCCCTCGGCCAGCGCGGCGACGCACCGAAGGCCTTCGCCCGCACGACCTCCAACGGCGTGCCGCGCACGGCGATCCTCGCCTCCGTCGCCTTCGGCTTCGTCGCGGTGTTCTTCAACTACAAGTTCCCGGACTCCGTCTTCCTGTTCCTGGTGAACTCCAGTGGCGCGGTCGCCCTGTTCGTGTGGCTGGTGATCTGCTTCTCCCAGCTGCGGATGCGGAAGATCATCAAGGCCGAGGCGCCCGAGAAGCTCGTCGTGAAGATGTGGCTGTACCCGTACCTGACCTGGGCGACCGCCGCGCTGATCGTGTTCATCCTCGGCTACATGCTCACCGACACCGAGCACGACGGGCGTCAGACCATCCTGCTGTCGCTGCTCGTTGCCGCGGTGGTGCTCGTCATCGCCTTCGTGAAGAAGGGACTGCGTGGGGGCCGGCCGGCCGCCGATGCCCCGCAGGCTCAGGGTGAGGAGCGCAGCGAGGTGTCGGCCGGCTGATCCTGCGGCCACCGCCTCACCGTTCGTCGTGAAGAGGGGCCTGTGGTGCGTGCTGTCGCACGCACCACAGGCCCCTCTCGCATTCCCGCGGCCGCCTACAGCACCGTGAAACTGTCCCTGACCTTCTCGTAGGTGGCGAGTGCCTCCTGCTCGATCCTCGCGTCGTACCACGTGTTGACCTGGTACGACTTGCCGGTCACGTTGAAGCCGAGCAGACGGGCGTGCCAGTGGACGCCCTTCAGCGTGAACGTGTACTCCCAGACGACCGCCGGGTGGCCGCGGAAGGTGGTCTCCTCCAGGCGGATCTTGCGGTAGTCCTGGCCCTGCTGGGCGTTGCGCTCCGAGGTCTGCCAGGTCTCCAGCAGGTCACCGCGGGCCAGGGAGGACTTGCCGACCAGTTCCTGGGTGCCGTCCGGGGAGGTGTAGTGCACCTCCGCGCCCGTCTTCACGTCCCGCCGCCAGCCGTCCGGCGTCGCCCAGGCGAACCCGCCGGCCTCCCGGTGCGTGCCGGGCGGCAGGGTCTGCGGCCTGGTGGTGCCCTCGACGGTGGGTGAGGGGGCGGTGGTGGTAGCGCCGGTGGCCGGAGCGGACGCGGAGGATCCGGCGCGGGGAGTGTCGTCGTCTCCCGGCGAGCCTGCTGACGTCGCCAGCAGGATGCCGACGACGGTGCCGGCGGTGGCGAGGGTGGCTGCCGCGGCGGCGAGCACGGTACGACGGCGGCCCGCGCCGGAGCGGGGACGCGCCCCGGGTGCGACCGGGACGGCAGGACCGGGGAGTTCGCCCGGCGGCATCGGCGTGGGTGCGGGGTGGGGGCGGCGCTCGGTCTCGGCCTGTGCACGGGTGAGGGAGACCGGGCGCCGGGACTTCGCGGGCGCCTGCGTGGGCGCGGCGTGCGCGGGGTGCGCGGGGTGCGCGGGGTGCGCGGGGTGCGCGGGGTGGTGGTGCGGGC